>JBDTWV010000193.1:0-5603 GCA_040006495.1 Dokdonella sp. | reverse complement strand
CACAATGCGGTCCACGTAGCTCATGAATCGAGCGTTGTCGTTGACGGTCCGCTTGTGCGCTACGAAGCCGCTTGTACGATACTCGCGTCATGCCGACTCCCACCAACCTGTTTGGACTGATCATTTTCAGCATGACCGGCTTCGCGATGTTCAGCTATGGGCGCAAGCAGGCGAAATGGCGCATGGCCGGGATCGGCGTTGCTTTGATGATCTACCCGTACTTTGTCGACCAGACCTGGGTGCTTTACGCCGTTGGTGCTGCACTTTGCGCTGCGTTGTACATCTTTCGCGAGTGAGCCTCGGCGACGTTTTCGCAATCGATTGCGCGCGGGGCGCGCCTATCCACAATCGGCTTCCCACAAAGCGGGATCGTGTATATGTCCATCGAACTGAAGGTGCTCACCTGGTCCATCATCCTTGGATTGGTGCATGTGCTGATCGCCGCGGCGCTGTCGACCCGACAACGCGGTCTGACGTGGAACGTGGGCGCGCGTAACGGTGCGCCACGGCCATTGACCGGGGTTGCTGCCCGCGTCGATCGCGCGTCGCGCAATTTCCTCGAAACGTTTGCGTTCTTCGCGGCTGCCGTACTGGCGGTCGTGATCGCGCAGAAGACCAGCCCGGCGACGGCGCTGGGCGCGCAGATTTACTTCTGGGCGCGTCTGGCTTACCTACCGGTGTATGCGGCCGGCATTCCGTACTTGCGCACGCTGATCTGGGCCGTTTCCCTGTGGGGTTGGCTGCAGGTGACGTGGGCGCTATTTTGAACCGCGGCTATTCCGCGATGCTCTTCGCCTCGGCGGTGGCCAGCAGTTCGGGCTGAGTGATCCGCTGCGGGCGACTGATCAATGGATGCACGAATACGGCGCCGACGATGATCGCGGCGCCGAGGTAGAACATCGCGGTCACTTCGTGCTGTTCACCGAGCAGCACTGCCGCGAGCATGATCGCGTAGACGGGTTCGAGGTTGGTCACGAGCTGCGCCGTGAACGCGCTCATGTGGCGCAGTGCGACTAGTGCAAGGGTGAATGGCAACAAGGTGCAGGCCAGTGCGAGCACCAACAACAGCAGGGCATCGTGTGCGTCCGGCAGCACGAACGGATTGCCGGCGAAATTCGGCAGCGTCAATACCAACAGCGGCGCGAGTATGGTCAGCGCCAGCGTGCCTGAGGCAAGTTCAATGCCGGTCACGGCCAGCGCGTCGCCGTGTTCGACCAGACGTTTGTTGAGCGATCCGAACAATGCGACGAACAAGGCTGACACGACCCCCACCGCGATGCCCAGTCGCATCGAAGCGGGCACCCCGCCGACGACGAGCGCAACGCCAGGCAGCACCGCAATGCCGAGAACAAGTTCGCGCATCGAGAAGCGACGTCCGACGAGCTTGGGTTCGGCCAGCGCGGTCAACGGCGTGGCCAGTGCGATGCAGGTGGCGCCGACAGATGCGTTGGAGAGTTTGATGGCCGCATAGAATGTCAGCCAATGCAGCGCGACCAGCACGCCGATGCCGGCATACGCGAGCATGAGCCGCATCGGAATCGCGCGGATCCCGCGCCAAGTTCGCGGCAGCAGCGCAAGTGCGGCGACGACCAGCAGCATGCGCCACCAGACCAAGGGCAGCGCAGCCAGCGAGATCATCTTGCCGAGGATCGCGGTGAAGCCCCACAGCAGCACGCAGAAATGAATCTGCAGCTGCGCTTTGGAGGTTGGTGACAGCGCGCTCACAAAAAGGCGTCCGGCATGGAAGAATGGCAATCGGATTCAGGGCGCGCATCGTAACGCAGCAGGCAACACATGACCGCATACCGCATCGAACTCAATGGCGCTCCGGCTGGCGTGGACGAGCTGCGTGCCATCGCGCTGGTCAACTATGGGCATTTCACCTCGATGCAGGTGCACGAGGGCGGCGTGCGCGGGTTGGATCTGCAGCTGCGACGGCTCGATCACGCGACGCGCGAACTGTTCGGTTGTCCGCTCGATGTTGAACAGACGCGTCGCTGGATGCGCGGCGCGGTGCTTGGCAGCGGTCCTGCGCTGTCGCTACGCGTCAACGTGTTCTCACGTGTGCTCGACCGCGATCGTCTGGATGCGGCTGCCGCGCCGGATGTACTGGTGACAACTGGCGCTGCGCGCTCCATCAAGCCATTGGCACTGCGCGTGCGAAGCGTTCACTACGAGCGCGAGTTGCCGCATATCAAGCATGTCGGAACGTTTGGTTTGTTCCACCAGAAGCGCCTCGCCCAGCTACATGGATTCGACGACGCGTTGTTCGTCGATGTGGCCGGCGCGATCTCCGAGGGCGCGATCTGGAATGTCGGCTTCTTTGACGGCGAGCGCTTCGTATGGCCGGATGCCCCCGCACTCGATGGCGTTTCGATGCAACTGCTCAAGCGTGGCATGCTGGCGCGAGGCATCGAGTCCGTCACGCGCCGTATCGGGATCGCCGACATCGGCGCCTTGCGCAGCGCATTCTTCACCAACTCGTCATGTACTGCTGTGCCGATTGCGTCAATTGACTCGACTCGCTTCGTCGTCGATCAAAGAGTGCGTGACACGCTTGATGACTGCATGACAAGCAATCCTTTCCAGCGTATTTAGGAAAAGCACACGCGCGGGAGTGGCGGCAATCGATCAATGCAGGCGATCGAGCAACGCCATAGCCGCATGCGGCGCGCGCTCTTTGGCGCCATTGATGAAATAAACGAACACGTCGCGTGGAGCTTGATTCGCGCCGGCGGCTCCCACGTGTGGCAAATCGGCTGGCTCGCCACCGCTCGTCCAAATGCGCGCGCGTTGCGCCCAGGCGTCCAGTGCTGCAACAGGGTAGCCGTTCGCGATCGAGGCTTCGCTGCACATCAAGCGAACGTAGACGAAGTCGGCGGTCACGTCGGCGAATGAGGGGTACTTCGGCGAATCGGTGAATACTGTCGCGACGCAATGACGACGTGCGAGTTCGACGTATCGGGAACACATGAAACCCGAATCGCGCACTTCGAGCACGTGGCGCATCGCACGGCCGTTGAGTTCGCGTGGCAAAAGGTCGAGAAACGCCGCGACATCGTCGTACTCGAATACCTTGCCTGGTGGGAATTGCCAGTTGATCGGACCGAGCCGGTCACCGAGTTCTGCGATGCCACCGTCGATGAACTTGGCGATCGTTGGTCCGGCGTCAGCCAGTACCTTGCGATCGGTCGTGTAGCGCGGCGCTTTCAAAGAAAACACGAAGCCGTCCTGCGTCTCTGCGCGCCATTTCGCATAGGTCGCGGGTTTCTGTGCGCCGTAGTAAGTGCCGTTGACCTCGATCGCCGTCACATGACGACTCGCGTACTCGAGTTCGCGCCGCTGCACCAGCTTGCCTGGGTAAAAATTGCTGCGCCAAGGCGCATACGTCCAACCGCCGATACCGACGCGAGCAATAGGAGACGCGGTCGGCGCAAACAGTTCGTTGGGAGGATCGTGGGAATTGACCATGCCGATAGATCCACCATGTGCCGTAGTCGAGGTGCGACCGCAAGCGTCTCGCGACCGAAGCAACCGCTATGATGGCGGCGTCGTCGGTATGACTTTGTGCACGCCATCATCCCATGTCCAAAGCATCAGTCGATCGCTGGTTCGCCGCCGTCATCGCGTTGGTCGCATGGGGTGCGCTGGTCTTGCAATATGGGCTGCTGATCGACCTGAGCCGGAACGAGATCGGGCTGTGGTTGGCGACGCTGCGCTTGTTCAGCTTCTTCACGATCCTCAGCAACCTGCTGGTCGCCTTGACCACGACGTTCGCGGTCGCCTGGGCGCGTTCGGCAATAGGCGAATGGCTTGCGCAGCCGCGCACCCGCGGCGCGGCCGCACTCTGCATCGGTATTACCTGCGCGATTTATTTCTTTGTGCTGGCATCGACGTGGGCGCCACAGGGGGCCCAGCTGGTCGCCGACGTCCTGCTGCATTACGTCGTGCCGGCGCTCTACCTGTTCTGGTGGGTCATATGCGTTCCGCATCGGCGGCTGGTCTGGAGCGATGCTGTGCGCTGGCTGCTGCTTCCGCTCGCGTTCCTTGTCTGGGCGCTCGGTCGCGGCGCATGGTTGCACGAATATCCTTATCCTTTTATCGACGTCGATGTGCTCGGCATGGCGCTCGTGGTGCGTAATGCATTCGGCATCGGCGTGTTGTTCTTCATCGTCGGTTTGGTGCTCATCGCATTCGATCGCAGCGTCGGGCACGGGCGACCATGATGGACGAGCGGAAAGTACCGCATGTGTTGATCCTCGGTGGCGGCTTCGGCGGCCTTTGGGCAACGCGCGCGTTGGCGTCGGCGCCGGTGCGCATCACCTTGGTCGATCGCGCCAACCATCATTTGTTCCAGCCACTGCTGTATCAGGTCGCGATGGCGACACTTTCGGCGCCGGATATCGCGGCGCCCTTGCGGCATATCTTGCGCAAGCAAGGCAATGTCAGCGTGCGCATGGATGATGCGATCGAGATCGATGCCAGTGCGCATCGCGTGCGGCTGGTTGGCGGCGTGCTGGACTACGACTATCTGATCGTCGCTACCGGATCGCGTCATGCGTATTTCGGCCATGATGATTGGGAGCCGTACGCGCCGGGTTTGAAGACGCTCGACGACGCCGTGCTGATTCGCCGCCGCGTACTCGCGGCCTTCGAGCGCGCCGAGTGCGAATCCGATCCCTCACTGCAGTCGCAATGGCTCGATTTCGTGATCATAGGCGGCGGGCCGACCGGAGTGGAACTTGCGGGGACGCTCGCCGAAATCGCACGTCACACCTTGCCGCGGGAATTTCGCCACTGCGATCCGCGCCATGCACAAATCCATCTGATCGAGGCCGGTCCACGCCTGCTGGCCTCGATGCCGGAGTCGTTGTCGGCGAAGGCGCGGAGCGCGCTGGAAAAGCTCGGCGTCAGCGTGCATACCGGGACAGCCGTGACCGCGGTCGATCAGAACGGGGTGATAATGGGTGGACAACGCATCGCTTCGCGCACGGTGATTTGGGCAGCCGGTGTTGCGGCGTCGCCGCTCGGCGCGTCGCTCGGGGTCGAACGCGACCGGGCAGGGCGGATCGTGGTCACACCTGACTTGTCCGTACTTGGGCATCCGGACGTGTTCGTGATCGGCGATCTCGCGAACTTCGTCCAGGACGGCCAGCCGGTGCCCGGTGTTGCGCCTGCCGCGAAGCAGATGGGTGCTTACGTGGCAGATGTCATCTGCAAACGAATGACCGGCCGAGCAACCAAGCCGTTTCGTTACCGTGATTACGGAAATCTCGCCACAATCGGGCGCATGGCTGCGGTCGTCGACCTGGGCGGGGTGCGCATGTGGGGAGCACCAGCATGGCTATTCTGGCTGGTCGCGCACATCTTTTTCCTGATTGGTTTTCGCAACCGCCTGAGCGTGATGAGCGAATGGATCTGGTCGTACTTCACCTATCAACGCGCCGCGCGGATCATCATTGGCCACAACGAAAATCCGCGGCGCAGGTAGTGCCCGGTCAATGTTCCGCCTTCCACGGATCGTAACTGCCGAACCACCACAGATGCCCTTCAGGATCGCGGCAGGAATACCCTGTGCCGCCGTACTCCTTGGTTTCCAGTTC
>JBDTWV010000192.1:0-5648 GCA_040006495.1 Dokdonella sp. | reverse complement strand
GCCGGGAAGGTGATGTGATGTTGCTTGCCGAGCATATCGGCGAAACGAAGATCGACGAATTCGATCTCGTTGTCCTTGATCATTGCGAGCACGTTCTGGACGGACATCGGCGATCTCTCTCAAAGGGGGTGGCTTGAGTAACAGCAAGCACCATGCCAGATGCCCGCAAGAGGTGCTGCCCACTTCTTCGTTCCGGCGCAGTCCGAAATCCAGTGTCTGCCATGCTTGGCTTGTTCGTCGCAATGGCCCACGATCCTGCAATCCTGACTCGCACGTTTCCGTATTTGCATATTATGCGTGCAAATACATCGTAAAAATGCATCACAATAGTGCATTCGAAAAGTTCAGGAAGGACAATTAGACTCACCCTCCCGCCGCGCAGCATTGCAATCCGGTTTCCCACCCCAAGGCTGACCCGTGACCGACTTCGCCACCACCATCCTGCTCGGCATCATCGAAGGCATCACTGAATTCCTGCCGATTTCGAGCACCGGCCACCTGCTGATCGCCGAACACTGGCTCGGCGCGCGCTCCGACGTGTTCAACGTGGTGATCCAGGCGGGCGCCATCCTCGCGGTCGCGCTGATCTATCGCGAACGCCTGTGGCAACTCGTGACCGGCTTTGCCAAACCGGAGAATAGCGACTACGCGCTGAAACTCAGCGTTGCCTTTTTGATCACCGCAGTGCTTGGCTTCGCGGTTACGCGGATGGGTTTCAAGCTGCCGGAGCGGATCACCCCGATCGCGTGGGCGCTGATCATCGGCGGCTTCTGGATGCTCGGCGCCGAATGGCTCGCCGCGAAACAGCCCGATCGCACAGCGATCACATGGCGTGTCGCGATCCTGGTCGGCCTCGCACAAGTCGTCGCGGCGATTTTCCCCGGCACTTCGCGCTCGGCGGCGACGATCTTCGTCGCATTGCTCGCAGGCACCAGTAATCGTGCGGCGGCAACCGAATTCGCGTTCCTGGTCGGCATCCCGACGATGTTCGCAGCCAGCGGCTATGAGCTGCTGAAAACGCTGAAGGGCGCCGGAGGCGTGCACGAGGACTGGGCTGCGTTGGCGCTCGCGTTCGTGGTCTCGCTGATCACTGCGTTCGTCGCGGTGAAGTGGCTGCTCGGCTACATCCGCAGCCACCGCTTCACGCCATTCGCGATGTATCGGATCGTGCTCGGCATCGTGTTGTTGGTCGCGCTTCCTGCTGGTGTCTGACGACGCGAACCCGAAGCGGCTGGCTCACACACCCGCTTTGCGATTGAAGTCGCCGATTCCACCAATCAATTCGCCGACCGCACTGCGCTCGATCTCGGTCAAGTAGGGATTCCACGCGTCCAGCAACATGACTACGCGCGTATCCGCGCTGCGGTTGTACGCCTCGTGTTCGAAGGTGTCGTCGAAGCTGAAGCAGCGACCTTCCTCCCAGGTCTGCACATGACCGGAGACGACCAACGCGCAATCGTTCGGCACCACCAGTGCGAGATGGGTGACCACGCGTGTGTTGGTCACACCACGGTGCGGCAGGATGTGCGAGCCCGGCGTTAGCACCGAAAAGCATACCTCCGGCGCGTGTTGGCGTACGTGGCATAGCGGCGCAGCCTGCAGCGCAGCCGTCGTGCGGGGACAGCGTGCCATGTTCGCGTCATTGGCGACGCCGTGGCGATAGAAGAAGAACGCATTCCACGCGGGCTGGGCGCCCTTGCCACCCAACAGGCTCTGCACCTGATTGGCATCGTCGAAGTGTCCGAGGAATGGCTCAAAACCGCGATCCTCGGCAAGCACGCCGAGCATCTCCGAGCGAATCGCAGCGCTGTGCGCCTCGAGTTCGGCATACCACGGGAACAATTCGCGCGGGAAAACCCGCGGGTTCGGCAGATCCGGAAAATACAGGAACAACGGCTGTTGCGCCGGATCAGGATAGTTGGGCGGCAGGTCGCCCAGATAAATCGCGAGGCTTTTCTCGACACGTGCCAGCGCGGCAGCGCCGTGGCGTTCACGCAGTGGCTGCAACAACTGCGTGAACAAGGTATGCCGAGCGCTGCTGACAATGCGTATCGCGTGCAGAACCAACGGCCGCAGGTCGACCGCAGTGGTGGCCTCGTCGAGCCACAATCCTTGTTCTTGTGCCGCCGTGATCGCGCCGAAGTAGACCGCCACCGCCTCGTCGCGGCGTCCCAAGGCTTGCAGGGTTTCACCCAGCCGCAGGCGTGCGCCATACAGGTCCGGCGCCAGATCGGTGCCGCGTTTCAACGCGGCATGGGCTTCATCAAGGCTCCCGCGCTCACGCTGCAAGGTGCCGATATTGACCAGCGTGGTCGGATCGTCAGGCTGCGCCTTGCGTGCCCGGTCGAGCAGCGCGAGCGCCGACTCGATCTGGCCACGCCGATACGCGCAGATTGCGAGGAAATTGAGCGCTTCGGCATCTTCGGACGCGTCGTCCAAGAGGGCTTCGAACGCACGTTCGGCTTCGGTCACGCGTCCTTGGTTCGCCAGCTCGAGCGCGGCGTTGCGGCGTTCCGACGCTGCGACGGCAGAAATCTGGCTCATTCCAATCAACCCTACCCAAGACGATGACGCATGCTAGCAGCGAACCGATGTACGCTCTCCCGCATGCGGCCAAGTGCCACTGTCACTCCGCGCAGATCGGCCGCAGCAGCGCACTATTTCTTTTGCTTGGCGGCGGGCTGCGTGTAAGTCACGCGATACACGGCGCCGGCCAGATCGTCGGAAACCAGCAACGCCCCGTCCGGCATGACCAGCACATCGGCTGGCCGACCGTGCGCCTGCTCGTCATGCTGGAAGCCATCGATCAGCGGTTCGTAGCCAAGCACGTGGTCGCCATCGAGGCGCACCGTCATCACCCGATAACCGGACTTCTTTGAGCGGTTCCATGAGCCGTGCTCGGCGATGATTGCGGCGCCGCGATACGCCGCCGGAAACATCTCTCCGGTATAGAAACGCATGCCGAGCGAGGCGACGTGCGCGCCGAGATTGAGGACTGGCGGCACATAGTCCTTGCACGACTTGCCCTTGCCGAATTCCGGATCGAGCGTGTCGCCCTGATGGCAATAGGGGAATCCGAAATTCTCGCCTGCGCGTGTGATCCGGTTGAGTTCGTCGGACGGCAAATCGTCGCCGAGCATGTCGCGGCCGTTGTCGGTGAACCAAAGCTGCTGCGTGCGCGGCTGCCAGTCGAAGCCAACCGAGTTGCGGATGCCGTGCGCGACGTCGCGCCAGTCCGAGCCGTCAGCCTTCATGCTGATCAACTTGGCGAAATCCTTGCCCGGATCGCAGATGTTGCACGGTGCGCCGATCGGTACATAGAGCCGACCGTCCGGCCCGAACGCGAGGAATTTCCAGCCATGGTGGGTCTTGTCTGGCAGCTTGTCGGTGACCAGCTCGGGTTTGGGCGGAGCGTCCAGATGGTGCTCGATGTCGCGCAGCACATAGATCCGGCTGACCGCACCGACGTACAGGTCACCCGCATGGAATGCGATGCCCGAGGGTAGCTGCAGGCCGCTCGCGATTACGCGCACCATGTCGGCGTGGCCGTCATGGTTGGTGTCGGTCAGCGCATAGATCTTGCCAGCTTCGCGCGAGCCGGCGAACACGGTGCCCTGCGTGCCGAGCGCGAGTTCGCGCGCATTCGGCACCTCGCCGGAATAGGTGGCTATATGGAATCCCGGCGGTAGGCTGAGCGTGCCAAGATCAAGCGGTTTTGCCGCCGCGATGCCCGGCACGCCCAGCAACATCGCAATCAGCACGAATCTGCGCATCGCCGTCTCCGTCAGTTTCGTAGTCGATCGAAGGGGCCAGCCAGCGCCTCGCGGTAGAGCTGCCAGTGGCCGGCTGGGAACGGCCTCGGCAGGCCGCCCAATCCGTGCGCCATCGCCGCAAGCTGATCCCCTGGTTGCAATGCGTCCACACCGACGAAGCGCGCCAACTCCGCACCGGCGTGTGTCGGATCGGCAAGCAGCGCTGCGGAATCGACCACCAGCCGGCGCGGCTCATCCAGCTCGCTCGCGAAATGCAGGTGCGTTCGCAAGCGCAACAGCCAGTCGGCTGCGGTGTCGGGATCCGGACATGGGAAGCCATTGCCCCAGCCGAATGCAAGCCAGTTCAGCAGGGTATCGCGTGGATCGGCTTCGACAATCACCAGCCGCGCGCCCGGCATCGCGCGACGGATCAACGCAAGCAGATGCGCATCCCAGCGCGGCAGCCAGTCGACGATCGGACGAGTCGGGTCGACGCCGGCCTTGCGCAGCGCCTCGACGTAGCGCTCGCGCAGCTCGGCGCGGTCGGCGTCGCTGAGGTCGCCACAGTAATGGGCGAAGTGGGGAAGCGAGAAATCGTCGTCACGGATCGTCGCGCCGAAGCGGTCGCGCAGCACTTGCAGTTCGGGGTGGTCGGCCAACAATGCGGCGATGCGGTCCACGCCGCTACCCGGCGCGCCGAGCAGCAGTGTCGGCGCGTTGGCCCACGCGTCGCCGACCGGCCTCGCGAGCGCCTCACGCAGTCCGGGATGCGGATCGGCCAGTGCCGGTAGCGCGCTGGGCATCCCGCGTTGCGCCTCCACGAAACCATTGACCGCGTGCGCGGCCTCACCCGTGAGATCGAGCGCGCTACCGAGGTGGTTCCAGCACAACCGGCTTTGCGTTTCGGACAATTGCATGCGGCCCAGCGTTTCCAGAACCGTGCGCGCGCCGGCAGCGTCACCGTGGCGCAGCAGCGCGCGGACTTGGATCAGCAGCATTTCCGGCGCCTGCGGCAGGGCGCTCGCGACGATCGCCGCGTGGTGTGACGCATCGTCGTACTGGCCAATGGACTCGCTGAGTCGTGCGAGTAGAACGCGCGCCTGCAGGTTGTCGGGATTGCGTTCCAGCACGATTTTCAAATCGTCGGCTGCCTGTGCTGCGCGCCCGAGCAGCGAAAGCAGCACGGCGCGCGCTTCGTGCACGGAACCGTCGGAGTCGTCGATCCGGGCTAGACGCGCCTCATACAGCGCCAAGCCTTCGTCGGCGCGACCGAGCTGCGCCAGCGATTGTGCCAATGCGCGCAGCGCGAGGATTTGATCCGGCTGCAGCGCGAGCGCCGAGCGATAGCTTGCCACCGCGTCCTCCAGGCGATTCTCGGCACGCGCGACATCGGCCAATCCGATGTGCGCATTCGCCTCCAGTCCGGGCACGGCGAGCAAGGAGCGGTAGTGTTCATTCGCTTCCGGAAATCGCCGAGTCCTGGTCAGCAAGCCACCCAGCCACAGCCGCGCCTGATGCAGATCCGGCTGCAGGCGTAACGCGTTCTCGAATGCCTGTTGCGCAAACGCCGGCGTATCGCGCTTCGCGAATGCCTGTCCGAGCAGCATCTGGATCACCGCATCATGCGGCGCGAGGTCGGCTGCACGGCTGATGTGGCGCAATGCGCCATCGGTGTCATCGCCTTCGAGCAGCATCGCGCCGAGGCCGGCCAGCGCGTGCGGTTCCTCGCCGGTGCGCAGGGCGGTGCGGAAGTGTTGCTCAGCGGCCGCGTGCTCGCCGCGCAACAGCGCAATCTGGCCGATGCCGGCGTGCGCGCCGCCGAGATTCGGATCGAGTTCGAGCGCGCGCTTGAACCCACTCTCGGCTGCCACGTAGTCGGCCTTGCGAAACGCGAGC
>JBDTWV010000191.1:0-5661 GCA_040006495.1 Dokdonella sp. | reverse complement strand
CCGCCGACGACGGCTGTGTTGGCGAAGCGCCAGTCTGGTCAGGGTCGTCCGCCGGGGCGCGCAGCGCATCGTTTTCCGTCGCAGCGAGGCGCACACCCGCAACGGCTTCGCTCAGCGGGCCGCCTGGTTGCGGCGCCCCCTGCGCGGGCCAAGACTTCACGTGCAGGTCGCGCTGCGGGAACGGCATTTCGAGCGCATGTTTTTCCAGTGCGCTGTGCAAGGCCCAATTGTAGGCGGCGGTGACCGTCGCCGGCCGCACCACGGCCTCGGCGGTGAGCCAGACCACGAGCGCGAAATCCAGTGACGAGTCTCCGAATCCGGTGAGCCACACTTGCGGCTTGCGCGGGCCGTCGAGAGTCAGCGTGAACGGCACCTCGGCCGCCGCCTCCAACGCCGCCTGTTTCACGCGCTCCTTGTCGCTGCCGTACGCGACGCCGAACGGAACGCGTAGCCGCCGCGAGGTTTCGCGCAGCGTCCAGTTGACGACGTTGTTGGTGATGAACTCAGAATTGGGCACCAGAATATCGATGTTGTCGTTGGTCGTGATGCGTGTCGCGCGGATATGGATGTCGTGTACGACGCCGTGCACGCCGCTGGAAAGCTCCACGAAATCGCCGACCTTGAGGCTGCGGTCGAACAGGATGATCAGGCCCGAGACGAAGTTCGAGAAGATCGCCTGCAGGCCAAACCCGAGGCCGACGCCGAGCGCGCCGGCGAACAGTCCGAAGCGGTTGAGCGGAATACCCGCCACCGACAGCGCGACCAGCACGCCAATTCCCAACAGGAGGTAGTGGACTATGCGCGACAGCGTGTACAGGGCGGCCTGGTTGTTGCGATGACGGTGCGCGTAGCGGTCGAGGCCAAGGCGCAACAGCTTTGAAATCAGCAGCGCGACGAGGAAGCTTGCCACCGCGCCGATGATTGCACCGACGCTGAGCGTGAGCCCCTGTATGTCGATCAGGCGGAAGCTGAGAAACTCGTTCAAGTGGCGCACACCCGCGGCGAGTGTCTCGCCCGTGTCCGCGCGCAGGTCCGCCGCCTGCGCTGCGATCTCAGCGGGTGCGGCCTTGCTCACAGCAATACGCGGCGCATGTCGGCCAGCACCTGGCTGAGGTACGCGGTGAAGCGCGCAGCCGATGCACCGTCGATGACGCGGTGGTCATAGCTGAGCGACAGCGGCAGGATCAGGCGCGGTTTGAAGTTCTCGCCATTCCAGACCGGCTTCATCGCCGACTTCGACACGCCGAGAATCGCGACTTCCGGCGCATTGACGATCGGCGTGAATGCGGTGCCGCCGATGCCGCCGAGGCTTGAAATCGAGAAGCAGCCGCCGGACATGTCGGCTGGGCCGAGCTTGCCTTCGCGGGCCTTCTTCGCCAGCGCGCCAGACTCGGCCGCGAGCTCCATTACGCCCTTCTTGTCTGCGTCACGCAGCACCGGAACGACGAGGCCGTTCGGCGTGTCCGCAGCGAAGCCGATGTGGAAATATTTCTTGAGGACCAGATTCTCGCCGCTCGCGTCAAGCGAGGCGTTGAAATCCGGATATTTCTTCAGCGCGGCAACGACCGCCTTGATCAGGAACGCGAGCATGGTCAGCTTGATACCTGCCTTCTCGTTTTCCTTGTTCAGCGCGACGCGCAACGCTTCCAGATCGGTGACGTCGGCATCGTCGTGCTGGGTGACATGCGGGATCATCGCCCAGTTGCGCGCGAGATTCGCACCGGAAATCTTCTGGATCTTCGACAACGCACGCGATTCGATCTCGCCGAATTTCGCAAAATCCACCACCGGCCACGGCAGCAGATTGAGGCCGCCACCGGACGCCGCACCGCGCGCTGCGCCACCACCGGACAGCGTGGCTTTGACATAGGCGCGCACGTCCTGCTTGGTGATGCGCCCCTTGCGCTCGCTGCCGGTCACCTGACTGAGATCGACGCCGAGTTCACGCGCGATCATGCGCACGACCGGGCTCGCATACGGCACCTTGTCCGGCATCACCGTGCTGGCATCGAACGGAATCGGCGGCGTGCGTGGCGCAGATGCGCCGACGTCGGCGCGCGCGCCGGAATCCGCCGCGGGCTTGGCCGGCGCGGGCGCAGGTGCGGCGGCAGCCGGCGACGCAACGGACGCCGCTTTCGCCGCTTCGGCGGCTGCGGCTGGCGCAGCCGTCGCATGAGCAGTTTCGGATGCCTCGATCAGCGCAACCACGACGCCTTCGGCGATCTCATCGCCCACCTTGACCTTGACCTCCTTGACCACGCCGTCGAACGGGGCTGGCACTTCCATCGTCGCCTTGTCCGATTCCAGCGTGACCAACCCCTGATCCTTGACGACCGTATCGCCGGCTTTCACCAGCACCTCGATCACCGGGACGTGGGGGTAGTTGCCGATGTCCGGCACCTTCGCTTCCTGGACGGCCATGCCTTGCTCCGAATCGTCATGCAGAACGCCAAGTTTCGCCGATTTGGGCCATCGCCGTCATGTCGCGTCTGGTTTTCGTCTTGCCGAAGGAGGGATCGGACCGGCTATCGCGGGCCGTCAACCTGCTAGATTCATCGGATTCGAGCGGGCCACCGGGCCGCTCGCATTGGCGTTCTCCACCTCCACAACCGGGATTTCCGCATGTACATCCTCTACTACTCACCGGGCACGGCCAGCATGGCGGTGCACCAGACCCTGCTTGAAATCGGTGCCGCGCATGAGTTGCGCAAGCTGGATTTCGAAACCCAGGCACAGAAAAATGCCGACTACCTGGCGTTGAATCCAAACGGCATGGTGCCGACCTTGATCGTTGACGGGCATCCGTATTACGAATGCGCAGCTTTGCTGATGCTGCTCGCCGAACGCCACCCCGAAGCGAAACTCGCGCCGGCGCCGGGTGCGCCGCAGCGCGCGACGTGGTTGCAATGGATGGTGCATTTGGCGAACACGCTGCAACCGGCGTACCGGCAGTGGTTCTATCCACAGGATTTCGCGCCGGCCGAGCACGAAGTCGTGTCGAAAGACTACGCGCGCAAACGCATCGAAGGCGTGTGGAATCGTCTCGATGCGCACCTCACCGAGCATGGCCCGACCATCCTCGGTGCAGACTTCAGCATCGCCGATATCTACGCGACCATGCTGATGCGTTGGTCACGCAATATGCCCAAACCGGCCACGGCATGGCCGGGATTGGCCGCGCTGGCGCAGCAGGTGAAGACACGACCGAGTTGGAAGCGCCTGTGCGACGTCGAGGGCTTGAGTGGGTGGGATTGAGCCACCCGCGCGCCGCTCAGGCTTCTGCGGTCGAGATCCGATTGCGTCCCGCCTGCTTGGCGCGGTAAAGCTCGGCGTCTGCCGTGCGCAGAAAATCGCTCGCGCCGGCCATGGTTTCGCTCCAGATCGCGACACCGATACTGATCGTGACGCACTTCGCGCCGGCCTGTTCGTGCAACTCCAGTGCGGCGATCGCATCGCAAAGGCGTTGCGCGAACCGAGTCGCCTGACTGATGTCGTGCTCGGGCAGCACCACGGCGAATTCCTCGCCTCCGATACGCGCCATGATGAAGTCGTCTTGGGCCTTGGCGCTCAGCGCGTTAGCGACCTGCCGCAGCACGACATCGCCGGCTGGATGACCGTAGCGATCGTTGATCAACTTGAAATGATCGAGGTCGACGATCAGCAGTGCGAGCGGCCGGTGATGGCTCGCTGTGCGCGCCAGCTCTCGTTCGAACAGTTCGAGGAAGTGACGGCGGTTGTACATGCCAGTCAGCGGGTCCATCGTCGCGAGCTGGTAGATTTCCTCGTGGTAGCGCGCCTCGACCGATGATCGCTCCATGAACTTGAGCACGCAGTTGCCAATCGTGAGGTGATCGCCGTCCTTCAGCTCAGCCTCGATAATCGGCTGGTCATTGAGCAGCGTCTTGTTGGTGGAATCGAGATCCTTGACCCGGTAGCCGGTGGGTTCGCGCCAGATTTTCGTGTGCTGGCGTGAAATGCTGCGCTCGATGATCTGGAGTTCGCATTCTGGCGCACGGCCGATGATCAGTGGACTGTCGCCGACGTCCACACGCTGCCCAAGTCGTTGCCCTTGCAGGACGACCAGGCAGGCCGACGTCATGTCGTCGCGCGGATCAAACTCACCGTGCGGGCGAATCGTGCGTCGTTGAGTCGTGCTGGAATCGCGGTCGCGAGGGTTCATCACGGCGGAATGGATCGTAATGCGGCCTGCCGAGTCTACGCGAGAACGACCGCGCGCAGCGTCAGCCGGTGGGTGGTCATTGCAGCCGGTGAATGGCGCCTGCATGCGATATATTGGGACCATCCGCGTTGCACGCCACGGCTGGCAGCACAGCATATCGGCATCAAGGGTCGGAGATTCCTCGCATGCACACCGACGATAGTGCGCCCACCGAAGCCAACCTGCCGCACGATTCGGCGCGCGCTGCGAACGCAAGCGAGACCCTGCAACCGGGTACGCAGCTGGGCGTTTATGTGATCCGCGGCGTGCTCGGCGAAGGCGGCATGGGCCACGTCTATCGCGCCGAACAAATGCAACCGGTGCGTCGTGAGGTCGCGCTGAAGCTGATCCGCGCACAGGTCGCCAGCCCTCTCGCGCGCGCGTACTTCGACGTCGAGCGCCAGGCGCTCGCGCAGATGCAGCACCCCGCCATCGCGCAGGTGCTCGATGCCGGCACCACCGAACATGGCCATCCATATCTGGCGATGGAAATCGTCGAGGGCCATCCGATCACCCAGTTTTGCCGCGAGGAAAGGCTCGCGCGCGAACAACGCCTCGCGCTGTTCGCCCGGGTCTGTCACGGCGTCCAGCACGCGCACCAGAAAGGCATCATCCATCGTGACCTGAAACCGGCCAACGTGTTGGTGCGCCGGGTCGACGGCGAGCCGATGCCGAAGATCATCGACTTCGGCATCGCGATCGGCGGCGCCGCGCCCGGCGCGAGCATCGACATCGCCAGCGTTGATCGTGCCGGCACCGCAATCTACATGAGCCCCGAGCAATCCGATCTGGGCGAGCGCAACCTTGACACGCGCAGCGATGTGTATTCGCTCGGCGTGATGCTTTACGAGGTGTTGACCGATACCGATGCGGCAGCTCTGTTTTCCGGCGCATACGGATCCGCGCGTGCGCCGCACGTGACCCTGCTCGCCGCAATTGACAGCGGCGCGAACATTGCGAACGGGGCGTCGGATTCGGTGGCGTTGCTGCAAGCGGCTCGCGGACTGCCGGCCGAACTGCGCGCGATCCTGCGCAAAGCGCTCGCCGCTGATCGCATCGACCGTTACGACTCCGCGGCCGCGCTCGCCGATGATCTCGAACGCTTTCGCGAAAAGCGACCGGTCAAGGCGCTGCCCCAGACCCGGATATATCTTGCGCGTTCGTTCATCGCGCGCCATCGGCTGGGGTTGATCGCAACATCATTGGTCGGCGCGGCGCTGCTGGCCGGAATCGCCCTGGCATTGCACGGGTTGGAGCGCGCCCGCGCGTCGGAAGTGCAGGCGAAGATCGATGCGGCGAAGGCCGCGCAGGTGTCAGATTTTGTGCAGGGCATCCTCGCAGGCATCGATCCGGATCGTGCGAAAGGCAAGGACCGTGCGCTGGTGCACCTGTTGCTCGACTCGGCTGCACAGCGCGCGGGCCGCGAACTGGCGGACCAGCCC
>JBDTWV010000190.1:0-5678 GCA_040006495.1 Dokdonella sp. | reverse complement strand
GCGGCTGCTCAGTCGCTCTGGTCTACGGCGCGCGCAACGCAGCGGAACTGCTCTACGGCGACGAGTTCGAGGCGTTCGCGCGCGAAGTTCCCGGGTTCTCGTTTCACGCCTGTTTCAGTCGTGTACCACGCGCGGTGCCGCGTCCGCACGACCGCAACGGCCGCGCTCAGGTCGCGCTCGGCGAGCTGGGCCCCAATTCGGAACTCGACATCGCCTACCTGTGCGGCAATCCGGACATGGTCGATGAGACATTCGCGATGCTCAAGGAAGCCGGCCTGCCGGTGTCGCATATACGGCGCGAGAAGTACGTGTCGGCGCGCTGAGCGCAATGACCAAGGCTGCGCAAGAGCCGCAAGTTGAACTTGCGCCACAGCGTTCGTTTCTCGTTGTGGCGCGTCAAGCCGCCGCATTTTCATGATCCACGTCGCATCACGATTCGCGGCCGTTTCGGTCCTGTCGAGTTGTAAAGTACACTTGACACCTCCGCGATCGGTGCCGTAAAGTTCTGTCAAGGTCACTTGACACGACAAACGAGCATCCCATGCCGCGCATCACCCATACCGACTACCGACGGCAGATGATTGTGCTGATGTGCGTGTATGTGGCAACCATGCTCCTGTTGTGGCCACACGCGCGTACCGCGTCGAGCCTGCCGCTGAAAATCGGCTGCGCCCTCCTGCCGACGCTGCCGATCCTCGCGTTGCTGTGGCTGATGGCAAAACGCGTGATGCGCAGCGACGAGTTGGAGCAACGCGTGCATCTGGTTGCGCTCAGCGTTGCAACGGGGATCGTCTGTGCGCTCAGCCTCCTCGCTGGTTTCCTGTGTGCGGCTGGCATCGTGGTGCTCGACGGTGACATCCTGATCTGGATCTTTCCCGCTTTGTGCGCGTCCTACGGCGCGACACGCTGGCTGCTGGCCCGGCGCTATGGCGCGGTGGGTTGCGAATGAACAACCGCGTGCGCGAGCTGCGTACCGCACAGGAATGGTCGCAGGCTGATCTGGCGCAGCGCCTAGATGTGTCCCGACAAACGGTCAACGCAATCGAGACCGGCAAATACGATCCGAGTCTGCCGCTCGCGTTTCGCATCGCAACGATTTTTCGCACCTCGATTGAGGCGATCTTCCATCCGGATGCCTGAGAAGTACGCGTCAATGAACGGACAAATGAAACGCTGCATCGCCGATGTCCGCTGGCCTAGCGCGGCCTACTTAGCTGCGCTGCGCCTGCTGGTCGCGACGCTGCCGTTGCCGGCGATCCTCTGGTTCGCATGGAGAACGGTCGGAACGCGAGTGAAAACGTCATCGCTCCCAGGCAACGGGTTCAACAAGGCAGACTATCCATGAACAAATCCATTCGTATCGCGCTGGCCATAGTTGTCGCGGCAGGCGTGCTGGCCTGGAAGCACTGGCACGGCGCCCCCGATTGGCCGCAGGCGGCGCGCGGCGGCTTCGTGGTTCCGCCCGACGCAACCTCGTTTCGCGCGGGCCAGCTCGACTTCAGGGCCTGTGAACTCAAACAGCGCAATTCGGCAGCGACCACGGCTGCGTTCTGCGCGCCGTTCCGGGTGCCGGAAAATTGGGATGCGCCGCAGAGCAGTCGCAAGATTGATCTGCGTGTCGCACTCATCGCAAGCAGCGCTGCATTGGCCGAGCGCGATCTCGTGGTGCTGCTTGCCGGTGGGCCCGGACAGTCTGCGATCGACGTTTGGCCGCAGACCGCGGGCGCGTTCGCGCCGCTGCTCAAGCACCGCCACGTGCTGCTGCTCGATCAGCGTGGCACGGGCGGCTCGAATGCGCTGACCTGCAAGCGCGATCCCGCGACGGACGAAGGCTTCGACCTCGACAAAATCAATGTATACACACGCGCATGCCTTGTCGCGACCGAACAACATGCCGACCCCCGCTTCTATACGACCGGCATGGCGCTACGCGACCTTGAAGCACTGCGCTTGGCGCTCGGCGCGCCACCGCTCGACTTGATTGGTGTGTCCTACGGAACGCGTGTCGCACAGCAGTACATGCACCGCTATCCGGACGCCGTGCGCAGCGTCGTGCTCGATAGCGCGGTCCCGAACGCACAGGTGCTTGGCTCGGACTTCGCGGTCAATCTCGAGGTGGCGTTGCAAGCGCAGTTCGCGCTCTGCACGAAAACCCCCACGTGTGCACATGCGTTCGGCGATCCGTGGGCGAACCTGAACAAACTGCGCGACGTGCTGCATGCGCAGCCCGTCGAGGTCAGCTACCGCGATCCAGTCGCCGGCGCCGCGAAGACCATGCATCTCGACGATGCTTCGCTTGCGACGCTGGTGCGCATGTATGCCTACACTCCCGAAACCAGCGCGCTGCTGCCGCTGTCGATCGCGCAGGCATTGCGCGGCGATCCTGCCCCGCTGGCCAGTCAGGTGCAGATGCTGAGCACCGAGCTCGAGGGGCTGAGCGACAACGCGATGCAACTTTCGGTGCTGTGCAGCGAAGACGTCGACCTGCTCACCACGCGGCCGCAGGATGCCGGCACCTTGCTCGGAATGCGCTTGTCCGAGGCGATCAAGGCGCAATGTGCAGTCTGGCCGCACGGAACCCGCAGCGCTGATTTCCATGCGCCGCTGGTCAGCGCCAAACCGGTGTTGATCCTGTCTGGCCAGTTCGATCCGGTCACCCCGCCACGCTACGCCGAGGAGATAGCGAAGACCTTGTCGAATTCGCGCGTGCTGGTCGCCAGCGGTCAGGGCCACAGCGTCATGGGCCGAGGCTGCTTTCCGAAGCTGGTCGGCCGCTTCGTCGAGACACTCGATGCCAGGACCCTCGATGCCGGCTGCATCGCAGCCTTCGGACCCACCCCGGCATTCATCAGTTTCAACGGAGCCGCCCCATGATCGAAGTGAGAGATTTGCGCAAGTCATTCGGTACGGTGCAGGCGGTTGATGGCGTGTCGTTCACTGCGCATGATGGTGAGATCACCGGTCTGCTCGGCCCCAACGGTGCCGGCAAGACGACCACGCTGCGCATGCTGTACACGCTGATGCGTCCGGATACGGGACAGGTGCTGGTCGACGGCATCGATGCCGAGGTCGATCCTATTGGCGTGCGTCGACGACTGGGCGTATTACCGGATGCGCGGGGGCTCTACAAGCGACTCAGCGCGCGCGAAAACATCGAGTATTTCGCGCACCTGCAGGGGCTCGACGCGGCAACCCGGCGCAGCCGCATCGACGCGTTGATCGGCGCGCTCGACATGGCCGACATCGCCGACCGGCGCACCGAAGGCTTCTCGCAAGGCCAGCGCGTGAAAACGGCCATCGCGCGTGCGCTGGTGCATGACCCGCGCAACGTGATCCTGGACGAACCGACCAACGGACTCGACGTGATGGCGACGCGCGCAATGCGCAGCTTCATGCGCAAGTTAAAGGAAGAAGGTCGCTGCGTGCTTTTTTCCAGCCACATCATGCAGGAGGTCGGTGCGCTTTGCGATCGCATCGTGGTGATCGCGAAGGGTCGTGTCGTTGCCGACGAATCGCCCGAAGAGCTTCGCGCGCAGACCGGTACCGCGAACCTCGAGGATGCGTTCGTGAAGATCATCGGTTCCGAAGAAGGACTGGCGGCATGAAATCCATCCTCACCGTTTTCTGGAAAGAAGTGCGCGAGAACCTGCGTGACCGCCGCACCGTGATCAATACGCTGCTGACCGGCCCGCTGTTCGCGCCGCTGGTGTTCGTGCTGATCATCAATACCGCGGTCACGCGCGGCATCGACAAAGCGGAAAAGCCGCTGCCGGTGCCGGTCGTCGGCGCCGCGAATGCGCCCAACCTGATCGCAGAGCTCAAGCAACGCGGCGTGCAGATCAAGGATGCGCCGACCAATCCGGAACACGCGGTGCGCGAGGGTGATGCCGACGTGGTGCTGCGCATCCCAGCGGACTACGCGGCAGCGTGGGACAAGGGCGAATCGGCGCAGGTCGAACTCATTTACGATCAATCGCAACAAGACGCACAGGCGGCGGTGTCGCGCCTGCAGAGCTTGCTCGAAAATTATGCCGCGCGCACCGGTGCATTGCGCCTGGTTGCACGCGGCATCTCGCCGATGGTGACGCGCCCGCTAGTGGTCGCCGCGCGGGACCAGTCCACCGCGCAGGCGCGCAGTGGCACGATGTTCGGCTTTTTGCCGTATTTCTTCATCCTCGGTGCGTTCATCGGCGGCATGGCGCTGGCGATCGACACCACCGCTGGCGAGCGTGAACGCCAGTCGCTGGAACCGCTGTTCGTCAACCCGGTCAGCCGCGACCGCATCCTGATCGGCAAGCTGGGCGCGACCTCCGCGTTCGCAGTCACCACTTTGTTGCTCAGCATCATCGCGTTCTCGATTGCGGGCCAGTTCCTGCCGGTGGAAAAGCTCGGCATGAGTCTACAGATCGGCCCGAGATTCGCGTTGCTGACCCTGCTCGTGATGTTGCCGCTGGTGGTGTTGCTGGCGACACTTCAGACGCTCGCGGCAGCGTTCGCCAAGAGCTTCCGCGAGGCGCAGACCTATCTGTCGCTGCTGATGTTCGTACCGGTCATCCCGACCATGCTGCTGTCGGTGTTCCCGCTCAAAGCGCAGACCTGGATGTATGCGGTGCCACTGATGAGCCAGCAGATCGCGATCACGCGCCTGATGCGCGGCGATCCGGTGACGCTGGCGCAGTTCGCGCTGTGCATCGGGTGTAGCGCGGTCGCAGCGGTTCTGGCCTACCTGATCACCGCGTGGGTGTATCGCGGCGAGCGCCTGGCGATCTCGGTGTAGCAGCGCGACGTCCGCGGCCGAGTCGGCTACCGCGTCAGTGTATTGTCATGGCGTCGAGGTGGTTAGCAACGCACTGACCCAGTGATCCTCGATCCAGCGCCGCAGCAGCATGGCGGCGCGCATCGCAACGGCATCGATCGCATGCCACTCACACAGACGTTCGCACACCTGCGCGAACGTTGCATCACGCTCGACCGCATCGAGCGCGGCTGCTTCATCATCTTCCATGCAGCGATGATGCACGGTCACGCCTTTGCGCCACGCCACCCAGTGCCGTGCTGGATCCCACGCTTGCAATGCGGGTACCGATTCGTCGTGATCGACCGCACGGCGCACCGCGCTCACGTTCCATTGCAGCGACTGGCGCTGCAAAGAGCCCTGCAAGCACAGGCGTAGGCCGGGCCATGCATCGGCGGCGATGCTCGCCATCTCGGTCACGTCAACGACGTGTTCGTCCACGGCGTCGAACGCCAGTCCCAGTCGCCATTCCAACTCGGCCATCGCGCCCAATGCGGGCCGCTCTTGCCACGGCGTCTGCCCGCGCAGGAAGCCGGCCAGCACGCTGCCGTACCAGCGCAGGTTGAACTGTGTCGACGGATGGGCCTCGATGCAGGCGTGGCACAGGCGCGCGAACTCCGCGTCGCCGGCCAATGCGCGCGTGCCGGGGAAATCATTGCCGAGTACTTCGAACAGACGGGCGCGATAACCGTGCACATACACGCCAAGGCGCCGTGACGCGCCAGCGAATGGCGTAGCGACGATCTCGTCAACGATGCCCCGATCGTCCGCATCGAGCACGCAGGCGCTGACGCGCAGTTGCAGTTCGAGCAGCGTGCTCATGCGGCGGCGCGCAGGATCGGCGCGGCAATGGCACGCGCGATGTCCAATTCTTCTAGTAGCT
>JBDTWV010000189.1:0-5688 GCA_040006495.1 Dokdonella sp. | reverse complement strand
TGTTGTCCGACACGATCCACAGATCGAGCCCGCGCGGATGCGAAATATCCTCGCGTATGCGTCCTACGAAGACCTCGTCATTGGCCGCCGCGTGGGACACCGGTGTCGGGTAGCCGCCAGGCTTGCGCTCGTCGACAACCACGACGCCCGGCGCGTGTTGTAGCAGGTCGCGCGCGGCGTCCGCCGTGATCTTGTCGCGGGTTTCTATATGAACCGCTTCGGAGTGACCGTGGAAAACCGGCACGCGCACTGCGGTTGGGTTCACCTGGATCGACTCGTCCTCGAGGATCTTGCGCGTCTCCCAGACCAGCTTCATCTCTTCCTTGGTGTAGCCGTTGGATTGGAAGTCGTCGATCTGTGGGATCACGTTGAACGCGATCTGGGCCTGGAATTTGCCTGGCTCGGCCGGCTGGAAGTTGAGCAGTGCAGCGGTCTGGCGACCCAGTTCCTCGGATCCGGAGCGCCCCGCTCCGGACACCGCCTGATAAGTCGCGACATTGATGCGCTCAATGCCGGCGACGCGGTGGATAGGTGCAAGCACGACCAGCATCTGCATCGTCGAGCAGTTCGGGTTCGCGATGATGCCGTGATTGGTGTACTGCGCGATCGCGTGCGGGTTGACCTCGCTGACTACCAGCGGGATGTCGTCTTGGTAGCGAAACTCCGAGGTGTTGTCGATCACCACGGCGCCGGCAGCGGCCGCGCGCGGTGCATGGACACGCGACACCGCGCCGCCCGCGGAGAAGAACGCGATGTCGATGCCTTTGAAGTCGAAATCGGCCAGATTGCCGACCGTGATCTCGTCATCGCCGAACGTTACCTGTCCGCCTGCCGAGCGTTCACTGGCAAGCGCCACCAAGTCGCCGACCGGAAATTGGCGCTGCTTGAGGATTGCGAGCAGAGCCTCACCGACCGCACCGGTTGCGCCGACGATGGCTACGTTGTATTTGCTGATTGCGTTCATGATGGCGCTCGGAACGAGGGATTGGGGCTCAACTGAAGTGTGAAGGGAATCAGCGCCGGCACGCCAATACACCGGTATTAATCGCATTGGGCGGGTAACCGCTTTTTCGTGAGCCGACGCCGACGTTTGCTATCGTCGTCGCGACGACCACGGAATGCCCGCCGTGGCGTGCGACGATTTCCGGGCACAGCGGCTGCCTGAGCCGCATCTTGAAGCGCTCATTCATGGGTTGGCCGGCACGCGCGGGGCGACCTCACCGACGTCGCCGCACTGCGCGCGATGGCGCAGGGCCTGGTCCATCAATACGAGTGCGACCATCGCCTCCGCGATCGGGGTGGCACGAATACCCACGCATGGGTCGTGACGCCCCTTGGTCACGACCTCGACCGGCGCGCCGGCGAGGTTCACGCTGCGCCCGGGAATCAGGATGCTCGATGTCGGCTTCAGCGCGATTGAGGCGACGATGTCCTGACCGCTGGAAATCCCACCGAGGATGCCGCCGGCGTGGTTGGACAGGAACCCCTGCGGCGTGATCTCGTCGCGGTGTTCGCTGCCCTTCTGTGCAACCGCCGCGAATCCCGCGCCGACCTCGACGCCCTTGACTGCGTTGATGCTCATCAAGGCAGCCGCGAGATCACCATCGAGCTTGCCGTAGATCGGTTCGCCCCAACCCGCCGGCACCCCATCGGCAACGACGGTCACACGCGCACCCACCGAATCGCCGGCCTTGCGCAGCGAATTCACATAACTTTCGAGTTCCTCGACCATCGCCGCATCGGGCCAGAAAAACGGATTGGCTGCGACCGCCGCCCAGTCGAATGCACGCGGCAAGCGGTCGCCGATCTGGGCGAGAAAGCCGCGTACGCGCACGCCGAATTTTTCAGCAAGCCATTTCTTCGCAATCACCGCCGCGGCAACGCGCATCGTGGTCTCGCGCGCGGACGAGCGGCCACCGCCGCGCGGATCGCGAATGCCGTATTTGTGCCAATAGGTGTAATCGGCATGGCCGGGGCGGAAAGTATCGACCAGTTCGCCGTAGTCCTTCGATCGCGCATCGATGTTGCGGATCAACAGCGCAATCGGCGTACCAGTGCTGCGGCTCTCATAGACCCCGGACAGGATCTCGACCTCGTCGGCCTCGTGACGCTGTGAGGTGTAACGACTCTTGCCGGTCGCGCGGCGATCGAGATCGGCGCGGAAATCGTCCGGCGTGATCGCAAGCCCGGGCGGACAACCGTCGATGACGCATCCGATCGCCGGCCCGTGGCTTTCACCGAAGGTCGTGACAGTAAGAAGTTTTCCGAACGCGTTGCTGGACATGGGACCTGGATTCGGGATCGGGGAAATCCTGCGGCGT
The DNA here is from genome assembly GCA_040006495.1 of Dokdonella sp. Lineage (GTDB taxonomy): Bacteria > Pseudomonadota > Gammaproteobacteria > Xanthomonadales > Rhodanobacteraceae > Dokdonella_A. Next base: position 3,367 of record JBDTWV010000189.1, on the reverse strand, counting down.
CGCCATTGCGGCGTACGCTGGAATGACTAGAGCGTCAGCCGCGGTTGGCTGCCGCGGCTCCAATTGCCTGCGCATGCTCGACCAGGTCACGGCGATCGAGCAGGAACACACCCATCTGGCCGACGTTGAACTCGATCCAGTTGAATGGAACCTGCGGCAGCAACTCGATCAGCGCGCGCTCGCTCTCGCCGACCTCGACGATCAACACGCCCTCATCGCTCAGGTGGTCAGCGGCGACGCTGAGGATCCGTAGCGCAAAATCGAGGCCGTCGTCGCCGGCCGTCAAGCCTAGCTTCGGTTCATGACTGTATTCGGCCGGCAGCGCGGCGAATTCCTGCTCGGTCACATACGGCGGGTTGCTGACGATCAGGTCGTAGCGCTCGCCGGCAAGGCCGGCGAACAGATCTGACTTGATCACGCGCACACGTCCGCCGACGTCCTGGAACTCTACGTTTTCGTGCGCCAGCACCAGCGCATCGTCGCTGATGTCGGCCAGGTCGACCTGCCAATCCGGATTGTGCGCGGCCATCGCGATGCCGATGCAACCCGATCCCGTGCACAGGTCGAGAGCGCGCTCCACCGGACGCTCGTCCAGCCACGGTGTGAAGCCGGACTGGATCAATTCGGCAATCGGCGAACGCGGCACCAAGGCCCGCGTGTCGGATTTGAATTTGAGTCCCGCAAACCACGCCTCCCCCGTCAGGTACGCCACCGGCTTGTGCTCGGCGATGCGTCGCGCGATCAAGGAAAGTACGGCTTCCTTCTCGGACGCGACCAGGCGGGCGTGGCCGTAGGTCGGGGCGAGGTCGTGCGGCAAATGCAACGCGTGCAGGACGAGATGGGTCGACTCGTCGAGCGCATTGTCGTAGCTGTGACCGAAAGCAAGTTCGGCCGAGCCGAAACGGCTGGCGCCGTAGCGAATGAAATCGACGATCGTGGCGAGTTCGCTGGTCACGATGAAACCATGTGCAGGAAGGTCGCCCAGTATAAAGCGGTTCGCCCGCCAAACCCGGTTGCAGATGTCCCAGCCGGCAAACCTCCTTACAATGGGCGGATGAACCGACCTCGCAATTCAGGCCGCGTCTCCGCGACCACCCTGATCCTGATCATCGCTGTCGCTGCCGCGCTCGGCCTGTGGTTCGGCACGCGCATGTTCGGCGCGCCCGTGGCGCCTCGTCTCGAAGCGGCCGTGCTCTACCCCGTTGCGCGCGCACTGCCTGCGTTCCAGTTGACGCGAAGCGATGGGAAGCCACTGACGTTGGCCGACTGGAAAGACCATTGGACCGTCGCGTTCTTCGGCTACACCAACTGCCCGGACGTCTGCCCAACCACGCTGGCCGCGTTCAAACAGGTCTGGAAATTGCTGGATGCGACAGGGGCCGCCAACACGATGCGCTTCGACTTCATCTCGGTTGATCCGGCGCGCGACACACCGGAGCTGCTCGCGCGCTACGTCGCCTTCTTCGACAAGGATTTCATCGCCGCCACCGGCACGGACGACGAACTGACCCGCCTGACCCGCGCATTGGGACTGGTCTACTCAATCGAGAAATCTTCCGACAACAACTACGCGGTCGACCACAGCGCAGCAGCCGTGATCATCGACCCCGCGGGACATCAGATCGGATTGTTCCGCCCACCGTTCGATCCGACCAAGATGGCGGCCGACCTGAAAACGCTGGCTGCCGGCAACCGATGAGGCTGTCGCGAAGGGACGTGAACTGATGCGCGCCTCAGTCCTGCTGCAAACAATGTTGCCGCACCGCTTCGTGTCACGCCTTGTGCTCTGGGCAACGCGTTGGACATGGCGACCGTGGAAGGATTTCCTTATCGGCCGGATCGTGCGCAGCTACCACGTCGACCTGACCGAAGCACGAAACGCCGATTTCTCGACTTATCCACATTTCAATGCGTTCTTTACGCGCGAACTGAAAGTCGGAGCGCGACCGCAGCCGCGCGACGGCGACGCCATCGCCTGTCCCGCCGACGGCCGCATCAGCCAGTCGGGCACGATCGAGGCAGGGCACATCCTGCAGGCGAAGGGACACGACTTCACCTGCGCCGACCTGCTCGACGACGCGGACGCCGCCGCTGGTTACTCCGATGGCAGCTTTCTGACCGTATATCTGTCGCCACGCGACTACCACCGGGTGCACATGCCGCTGGCCGGCGAACTGCTCGAAACGGTACATGTACCGGGGCGGATCTTCAGCGTTGCGCCATTTGCGGTCGACGCGATTCCGCGCGTGTTCGCACGCAACGAACGCCTGGTCTGTCACTTCAAGAGCGACTTTGGGTCGCATTTCGTGGTCGTCCTGGTCGGCGCGATGCTGGTTTCGGGCATCGAAACGGTCTGGCGCGGCGTGGAGGTACCTCCGTACGCATCGCGGACGACGCGCCGCGACTACCGTGGCCGCGAAATCCGGCTCGAACGTGGTGCGGAAATGGGCCGTTTCAACATGGGCTCGACCGTGATAGCGCTCCTGCCTGCCGCCCTCGGGCGGTTCGCGGACACCCTGCGCCCACAACAACCCGTCCGTGTAGGAGAGCTGGTCGGCTGCCTGCAAATGAGTCACAATGTGACGCAATTCGACAATTTGTGACGCATCGGGTGGTTTATTTCGTCTCGATAGCGTTAAGATTGCCGAATGACGAGGCATATGGCCTCGCGTTTACGGAATGGCCCGGGGGAAGTGTTATGCAAGTCCTGACTCGTTTGATTGCCTTGACCCGCTCGGTGCAACTGCGCCGCCAATTTCGCGAGATCAACAAGACGCTTGAGCATTTGGCACCGGCAGTCCGTCGCCAACTCGCCTCGATCGCGCTGCGCGAATTCGCGAACGCGTCGAAGAGTGAGTTTCCACACCTCTATGCGACCCCGCCCGACGAGAAATATCGCGCTTGGGGTAGCGGCACTGAAATCGGCTTGGAGCGCCTGCGCTCGGACAACATGCAGGTCCGTCTGCGCGGCGTCGCGCTGTGGCTGACCGTGGTATTCCATGAGACCAAAGATTCTCCGTTTGCGGAACAGCAAGAGCTGCATCGCCTCGTGATGCGCGCATTGCGCACGCTGAAGGAAACGGTTCCCGCGACGGATCTCAATGCGTGGATGGTCGGCGAGGCCGAAGCGGCCTGAACCGCCGCCGCCGCTCGACAGGAGCGGCGGCAACCGAGAGGCGTTGCGTCTCGCAGCAAGCCCGGCAAACCATTGACCGTCCGGCACCCGCGCCGGTACTGGACCGGGAGTTGGCTGCCTCAGCAGCCCGTCAACTTCAGCGTCTGCCCCGGTTTCAGCGAATAGTGCGGCGCGCGCAGTCCGTTCGCCACGCCAAGCGTCGCCAGGTTGCAGTTGCCATTTTTGCGTGCG
>JBDTWV010000188.1:0-5692 GCA_040006495.1 Dokdonella sp. | reverse complement strand
TCTGGATCGCGAATTCGGGGGAGGCGAGCAACACCTGCAACGCTGCGGTCACGCGCGCCGCGGCATCGACTGCCGGAAGCTGGCCGACCATGGTGGTCAGTGTCGCCTGCATGTGCGCGCTCATCGCGCCGGCCATCAGGTCGTGGTCGAGTTGGGAGACCAGTGCAGCCGGCGTGGCGGCCAGCGCCTGCAGACCCGTCACATCAATCGCGATCGTCGCATTGGTGTTGGCCGGATTGCCGAGATAGGCAGCGGCGCGATTGTCCAGATCATTCGCCGCGGTGAATGCAGAGCTTTCGTTGGTGATCTGGAACTCTGGCCCGTACAGACCCGCGTCACCGAGTTCGCCGGGTGGGTGATAGTCGGGCAGGTAGAAATTGAACACCGAAGGCGCTCCAAGTGGAATCTGCAGATACGCCTGGAAATTCCCGGGTGTGAATGCGTATAGGCCATTGCTGGCTGCTGCGTGGTAGTAGCGGTAAAGCGCGGTCAGCTTGAGCAGCGGTTCGCGCGCCTTGCCGAACACCTGTGGCGCAGGCGGCGGTGCGGCGCCATAGCGCGCTTCCGGGTCGAGCAGGACCGCCTTTATGACCGCGCCCAGGTCGCCGTAGACACCGCTGCCGTTGTCCGCGAATACCTGCGCGACGCGCCCGATGTAGGCCGGTGACGGGTTGCTGCTGGTGAAGCGCTGGATCAGCTGGCGCGAGATGAAGGGCGCGACATTAGGGTGGTGGGCGAGGATCGCCAGCCCCTGGTCGAGATCGTTTGCACAGCCATTGCCGGCAGGCAGCGTCTGCGCTGAGCCGTCGACGTAGTTGCCGGTGTAACTGAGCAAGGTTTTGGCGTGCGTGTTGTCGTGATAGCTCTCGTAGCAGATCATCGGTGCGTAGTCGGCCGCTGACCAGTGGCTTCGCGTCGGATTGCTATTGAAGCCGCTGGTGTAGCTCCAGCCGGTGAACACCTGCGCATACGCGCCCACGGTCGCCTGCGGATACGTTGGGATCGGCTCGCAGGCGGGGTTGGTCTGGGGGTTGCAGTTGGCCGGATAGATCGGCGAAAAATCCGGATGGCGCAGCACCAGACCGATCGAGAATAGCTGCATGACCTCGCGCGCGTAATTCTCGTCTGGATACGTTCCCAGTACCGGGTTCCCGACTTCGTTGCGCCGATAGGTCAGCATCTTGCCCATCGCCGGACTGCGCGTGACGTCGTTGAGCAGGGTTGGAAAGGTGCCGGCATGGTAGACGCCGCTCGCGTCGTACCAACCGGCGCTGTCGCGTGCGAGCGTGTCGTAGTACTCGGCGAGGGCGACTGGATCGCCACCGAGCATGCTCTGCGCATAGGTCGCGACCATGATCTGGCTGAACGCCCATGCCATGCGTTGGCGCAGTTGGTCCGGCGCGGTGATGGCCGCTTTCAACCACGCCTGAAGGCGGTCGTTCTGGCCAGGATTGGGCAGCATCGGAATGCCATCGACCTGCTCGACGTAGGGGCGTTCCGCGGTTGTCGGCATCGACAATTGCTGATTGATCCACTCGGCATAGCCGACTCCGCGCAGGTGCGCGATTTCGGCGGCAGTCGGTCCGAACGTTGCCATGCCGAGAAAGCGCGCGGCTTCGGCGTCCGAGGCGGGCGCGTCGGCGATGGCCTCGAATCCAGAAGCGAATACCTCGTCGTAGGCATATGCCGGAATCGCGGTCGCCATGAGTAACGTGAGCGAGCCGAGCATGAGCGCCCAGCGGCGCGGCGCACGTGGGAACAATCCAGCAGTCGGATGCATCGGACACCTCCGTTCGAAACGCGGGCGTCAGCGTGCGCGGCCACAGGGAAGCGGCAGCGTGCGTTGCGCGGGATCAGTCGAGGAAGGAAAACGCGTAGCCGGTGATTTGGTTGACAACGCCGTGCGTCAACCGGCGCAGCGGGACTCAGAGTTCGCGCAGGTAGAAACGATCGCAGCCGTGATGACCGGTGCTGCCAAGCGGTGCGTCGATACGAACAAATCCGCTCTGCAAATAAACGTGTTGTGCGGCGTCCATGCCGGTCAGCGTTTCTATGTAGCAGCGAGTGAATCCCGAGTGGCGTGCTGAATCGAGGCAGTGCGCGATCAGTGCGTGGCCGGCTCCGCGCCCGCGCAGGGAAGGCAAGAAGTACATTTTGCGTAATTCACAAATATCTGCAGCGCCCGCATCCAGCGGCGCGAAGCCGCCGCCACCGAGCACTACCCCATCAACCTCGACAACGAAGTAGCCGCAGCGCGCCGTTGAGTACGCCGCACACATCGCGGCCACCTCGGCATCGTGGATCGCGAAACCAGCGCCACCGGCGCCGAACTCGGGCATCACGCTACGGATGATCGCGGTGATCGCGGCGTCATCGCGCGGCTCGATCGCGCGGATCGTGAATGCGTTGGCTCCAGTCATTACGGTCAGCCAACGGTGCGACGGAAGTCAAGATCGTAGCGCGCACCACCGGTCAGCGCGTGCAGACGAAGATTGGTGATCCGGATTGGCGCTCCCGGCGCAAGATCAGCGATGTTCGAGTCGCTCATCTCGGCCGGATCGATGATGGTGACGCCACCACTGCCCATCACTTCGAGTACGTTGTCCGGCCCGATGACCGCGGCGGTTGCAGCGTCGAGGCCGAGGCCGAGCGCAAACGGGTTGAGCGCGAGTGCGGCGAGCAAGCGGCCCAGACGATCGCTGGCGTGGCCGCCTTGGTCGATCACTACGCGATTGGTCAGACCAAGACCCGGCGCGAAGTTCGCACCGCCGCTGAGCGGCGTCGCGCCTTCGCTGCCGTGGGTCAGCATGTGCTCGCAGAGCAGCGCCGCGCCAGCGCCGATGCCGAAAACGGCGGTGCCTTCGGCGTTGCGGCGGCGAATCGAGCGCGCGAGCTGGGTTCCTCCGATTAGTGTCGACAGGCGCAGTGGCTGCGCCGTGGTCAGGACGATGAGTTGCGTGCGATCGAGCGCGTCGAGCAGCGCGCGCTCGTCGCTGTCGGCGCGCCTGCGCACGACGTGACGGCGCACCTCGCCAGCCCCGGCTGCGTACAACGCAGGTTCGATGTCCGTGTCTGCGTCCTCCGTGCCATCGGCATCCAGAATGACTGCGCGCGGTTGCAGCGCGAGCAACGCCAACAGGCGTCCCAACAGTTGTGTACTCCGTTCGCTGGCGTCGATATCGCCGCTGGCAATGATCAAGCCGCGATTTCGGTCGGGAGCTAGCTTGGCGGGCATTCGCAGGCAGCCAGTCGAAAGAGTGCCGAGTATATCGAACGCACTAGTCCGTCCGTAGAAGCGTTTCCAGAGTCAGGCGCTGGCGCGCGCGACCCGGCTCGACGTGGCGTGGCCGAGTTGTGCGCTCAACCACAGGCCGGTCGCGATCAGCGCCGGCAGATCGATTCCGGTCGCGATCCCCATGCCTTCGAGCATGTAGACCACGTCTTCGCTGGCGACATTGCCGGTCGCGCCTTTCGCGTACGGACAGCCGCCGGTACCGGACACGGAACTGTCGACCACGGCGACGCCTTCCAGGAGACAGGCGAGGATGTTTGCAAGCGCTTGCCCGCGGGTGTCATGGAAATGCACCGCGAGCGCAGACATCGGAACCTCGCCAGCTACCGCGCGCAGCATCGCGCGCGCGTTGCCTGGAGTACCAATACCGATCGTGTCGCCGAGTGAAATCTCGTAGCAGCCAAGATCGTGCAGCTTTTTCGCGACGCGCACGACTTCAGCAACTTGGACCTCGCCCTGGTATGGACAGCCGAGCACAGTCGAGACGTACCCTCGCACCTTGACGCTATCGGTCTGCGCGCGTTCGAGCACCGGCATGAAGCGTTCGATCGATTCGTCGATCGACGCATTGATGTTCTTGCGGCTGAAGGCTTCGCTGGCCGCCGCGAAGATCGCGACCTCGGTTGCGCCGACTTCGCGTGCTCGCTCGTAGCCTTTCAGATTCGGCACCAGCACGGGATAGGCAACCCCGGGCTCCTTTGCGATGCCGCAGAACACCTCGCGCGCATCGGCGAGTTGTGGGATCCATGTTGGACTGACGAAGCTGGTCGCCTCGATTGTGCGCAGCCCGGTCGCCGAAAGCCGGTCGATCAACTCGATCTTGGTCGCAGTGGGGATGATGGCCTTTTCGTTTTGAAGGCCATCGCGCGCACCGACCTCGACGATCCGCACCGCGCTCGGCAACGCGCTCACGGCAGCGGCTCCAGCTTGACCAGCACCGCATCGGCCTCGACGAAATCGCCGGCTGCGGCCTGCACCGCCTCGATGCGACCCGCGCGCGGCGCGCGCAGGGTCAGTTCCATTTTCATCGCCTCCATGACCAGCAGTTCCTGGCCCTCGGTCACTTCGTCCCCAGCCTTGGCCTTGACCAGCACGATACGGCCTGGCATTGGGGCGATGATGCGGTCGCTGCTGCCGGTCGCCGCGACGTCGTACGCGAACGCCGGTGCGTGCAGGAATGTGCTGCGGCGTTCACCGTCGTGCACGGTGATGCGATCGAGGTCGATGCTGACCTGCCAGCGACGTGCCATCGCGTCGAAGCGCGCGGTGAGCGTGTCAGCGCGCAATGCCGCATGCGTGACCTGGCAGGGTGTGGCGCCGTGTTCGAGCAGATACGTGCCGTTCGATCCGTATGCCGTAATGTCGACGCGTTCACCGCGAACCAGCAGAGCGACGATGCGCTTTCCGTTGCGGCCGATGCGCCAGCCATCGGCACGCGCCCACGGCGATTGAGGATCGTCGGAAGCCTGTGCAACTCGTGGCGCCTCGCATTCCTCATGCAACAACCATGCGGTCGCGGCGGCAAACAGCGCGGGCGAATCCGCGCCTTCCGTTGCGCCGACGAATTCATCGAGATGGCGGTCGAGATAGCCGGTATCGATGCGACCTTCGACGACCGCCGGGTGCCGCACCAGTCGTTCCAGGAAATCGATATTGGATTTCGGCCCGACGATGTCGCACGCGGCAAGCGCTTCGCGCATGCGGATCAAGGCCGATTCGCGCGTAGTATCCCAGGCGATGAGTTTCGCGATCATCGGATCATAGAAAATCGTCACTGTATCGCCTTCGACGACACCAGAATCAATGCGCACATGCTCCGAAGGCGCAGGAAGGCGCAGACGTTCGAGCTTGCCGGAACCGGGCAAGAAGCCCTGATCCGGGTCTTCTGCATACAGGCGCAATTCGATTGCGTGGCCGTTCTGCGGGATCGCCTTGTTGCGGATCAACGAACCCGGCAACGCCTCTCCCGCTGCGACGCGTAGCTGCAGCTCGACCAGATCCAGGCCAAGCACCATCTCGGTAACCGGATGCTCGACCTGCAGGCGCGTGTTGATCTCCATGAAGTAGAAGTCGCCTTCTGGGCCGACGATGAACTCGACGGTGCCCGCATTGACGTAGTCGAGTGCACGTCCGGCAGCGACCGCCGCTTCGCCCATCTTCGCGCGTAGTTCCGGCGTGACGAACGGCGAGGGCGTTTCCTCCATGACTTTCTGGTAGCGCCGCTGTGACGAGCATTCGCGCTCGTTCAGATGCACGATGTTGCCGTGCGTGTCGCCGAAGATCTGGAACTCGATATGGCGCGGCTGCTGGATGTAGCGTTCGAGCAATACACGATCACGGCCAAACGCATTCTTCGCCTCGCGCTGGCAGCTCTCGAGATTGGCCAGAAATTCCCCGGCA
>JBDTWV010000187.1:0-5707 GCA_040006495.1 Dokdonella sp. | reverse complement strand
CGCAACGGCGTCAGTCGGAACGGCGTGCTCTATCCGGTGTTTCCGTATGCGCACTTCGCGCAAGTCGATGACGCCGACCTCGACGCGCTCTACGCTTATCTTAAAACCGTGCCGGCGAGTAAGCAGGTGCCGCCGCCGAATCGCCTCGACTTTCCGGCCAGCTGGCGTCCCGCCTTGATCGGCTGGCGCATGCTGTACTACCACGCTGTCGAGACGTCGCCCGAGCCGCCATCGTCATCGGCGCCATTCGTGCGCGGGCGTTATCTGGTTGACGGTCTTGGTCATTGCGCAATGTGCCACAGCGCGCGCGGTGCGCGCGGCTCGTTGCCGGCGCAGGGCTATCTGGCCGGTGGGCGCATACCCGGCGTCGGCTGGTACGCACCGCCGCTCGACAGCCACCAGCTGCAGCGCTATTCGACCGATCAATTGGTGGCGTATCTGCGCACGGGCACTTCGCCGCAAGGCAGTGCGTATGGACCGATGGCCGAAGTCGTTTACAACAGCTTGAGCGCGCTGAGCGCCGAGGATGCGACCGCGATCGCGACCTACCTGAAAAGTGCGCTGCCCCATGCGTCGCCAACGCCGCCCTTGTTTCCACCCGAGCAGGCGCCGCAACTTGGCGTCGCCAGCATCGGTGCGGACGTCTACAAACGTGCCTGCGCCGACTGTCATGGCGACAATGGCCGTGGCAAGGACGCGGCGTACCCGCCGCTACGCGACGCGGCCTCAATCACCGCGCCCGATCCAATCAATGCGGTGCGCATCGTCCTCTACGGCGGCATGGCGCCGACCACAGCCGGCAATCCCCGGCCGTATTCGATGCCGCCGTTCGTGCAGCAACTGAGTGACGCCGAGATCGCCGCCGTGATCAATTATGTGCGCCATGAGTGGGCCGGCCTGCCATCGGGACTGACCGCAGCGGACATCGAGCGCATGCATGGCATCGTGCTCGATTGAACGGATGCAATGAGTCAGACGATTGAAACAAGACTCACCTTCATCTTGCTCTTGCCCGTGTTCTGCATCCTTTCGGCGCTGTGTTGCCTATTCCCACGCTCGCCACGAGGTGTCATGCGCTTGTTCGCCGATCTCATCGTGATCGTAGCGGTAGCCATGCTCAGCATCCTCGCGAAGCGCTGGGGATTCCACGCCGCGACCGGTATGGCCGTCCAGTTGTGGAGGCAGATCGTCGCGACCGTGCTCGCACACGGCCTCTTCCTCGCCGTGCTGTGCCATGCCGCTGCGCGCAGTGGTTCCGACGCGTACGGCATTGAAGGTCTGAAACAGGCGGACGCTGCCCAGCGACGCCAGGGCAGGTATCATCGCGTTCCCGAAAAACAATGCGGTCGCGCCATGTTGTTGATGATCGATAACTACGACAGCTTCACCTGGAATCTCGTGCAGTATTTCGGCGAGCTCGGTGAAGACGTGCGCGTGATCCGCAATGACGAGATGACGCTGGCTGCGGTGCGTGGATTGCAGCCAAGCGCGATCGTGATTTCGCCTGGGCCCGGCACGCCGGACGATGCCGGCGTGTCACTCGATGTGCTGCGCGAACTGGCTGGCACGACCCCGATCTTTGGAGTCTGCCTCGGTCATCAGGCAATGGGGCAGGCATTCGGCGGTAAGGTCGTGCGTGCGCGCGAGATCATGCATGGCAAGACCTCATCGATTCATCACGATGGTCTCGGCGTGTTTCGCGACTTGCCCAATCCATTCACCGCAACGCGTTATCACTCACTGGTCGTCGAGAAGACTTCACTGCCTGACTGCCTGGAAGTGTCCGCGTGGACCGAGCGCGAGGATGGCTCGTTCGACGAGATCATGGGCCTGCGCCACCAAACGCTCGCGGTCGAAGGCGTGCAGTTCCATCCCGAATCTATCCTGACCGAACATGGGCATGCGTTGCTGCGCAATTTCCTGTCCCGGCAGCTGCCGCTCGCTGCGTAAGTGTTCCTTCGAGCGAGCAGTAGCATATGCCGTCAGACGTTCGACTCGAAAACGAAAACCATCTCCGCCCAACCCTCTTCTTGAAGGGGAGGGTTCAAGTGAGATTCTTCCCTGAAGGAAGGCTCCGAGGCCGAAAGCAATGCCAATGACCCCGCAGGAAGCGTTGCAGCGCACCGTCGAACACCGCGAGATTTTTCACGACGAGATGGTCGACCTCATGCGCCAGATCATGCGCGGAGAGGTATCGCCGACCTTGGTGGCCGCGATCATCAGCGGTTTGCGCGTGAAGAAGGAAACGATCGGCGAGATCACCGGCGCCGCGCGCGTGATGCGCGAACTGGCGGCCAAGGTCGATGTCGGCGAGCAGCACAATTTCGTCGACATCGTGGGTACCGGCGGCGATGGAGCGCAGACGTTCAACATCTCGACGGCGTCGATGTTTGTCGCGGCTGCGGCCGGTGCAAAGGTCGCCAAGCATGGTGGCCGCAGTGTGTCGTCGAAGTCCGGTAGTGCAGATGTGCTCGAAGCGCTTGGCGCTGCCATCGATCTGGACGCGGCGCAGATCGCGCGCTGCTTTGCGCAGACAGGCATTGGTTTCATGTTCGCGCCGAACCATCACCCGGCGATGAAGGTGGTCGCGCCGGTGCGGCGCGAGCTTGGCGTCCGCACGATTTTCAACATCCTCGGGCCGCTGACCAACCCCGCGGGTGCGCCGAACATCCTGATGGGCGTGTTCCATCCGGATCTGGTCGGCATCCAGGTGCGCGCACTGCAGCAGCTTGGCGCGCGTCACGCACTGGTCGTATGGGGCCGCGACGGCATGGATGAGATCTCGCTCGGCGCGGCGACGCTGATCGGCGAGCTGCGCGACGGCCAAGTCCGCGAATACGAGGTCGAGCCGGAGGATTTCGGTCTGGTCATGGCGTCCAGTCGAAATCTGCGCGTCGCCAATGCTGCCGAATCGAAGGCGCTGCTGATCGAGGCGCTCGACAATACGCCGGGCGTCGCACGCGATATCGTGCTGCTGAATGCGGGCGCCGCATTGTATGCGGCCGATGTCGCAGACTCGATCGGTGAGGGTATCGAGCGTGCGCGTGCGGTGGTTGCCAGTGGCGCGGCGCTGGCCAAGATGCAGGAGTTCGTCGGCATGACTCGGCAGTTGGCTGGCGAGGTCGGAGGCTGTTGAGGTCGGAGGCTGTTGAGAGTCGGGCTTCGCGGCAGTGCAGCCTGCACATGAAATCGATTTCCACCCGACCCTCCCCTTGAACGGAAGGGTTGAAGCGGTCAGCCTCTTCTGATTCCTGATTCCTGATTCCTGATTCCTGATTCCTGATTCCTGATTCCCGACTCCCCCATGAGCGACATCCTCAATCGTATCCTTGCTCGCAAAGTTGCCGAGATCGCCGAACGCAGCGCGCGCGAGTCCCTCGCGAATCTTGTTGCGCGCAGCGCCGGCATGGCACCCACGCGCGGCTTTGCGGCGGCGCTTGAAGCGAAGATCACGGCCGTTCAACCCGGCGTGATCGCCGAGGTCAAGAAGGCGAGCCCGTCGCAGGGCGTAATCCGGTCTGATTTCGACCCCGCAGCCATTGCGCGCAGCTATGCAGCAGCCGGAGCGGCGTGCCTGTCGGTATTGACCGATCGGGATTTTTTCCAGGGCGATGAGACGTACTTGCAGCTTGCGCGCGATGCCTGCGCACTGCCGGTGCTGCGCAAGGATTTCACGATTGATCCGTATCAGGTCTACGAGGCGCGGGTGATCGGAGCGGATGCCATCTTGCTGATTGTCGCGGCATTGAACGACAGCGATTTGCTCGAACTGGCGCTGCTCGCGGCCGAACTCGATCTCGATGTGCTCGTCGAAGTGCATGACGAAGCCGAGCTGGAGCGCGCGCTGGATATTCCGGCACCGCTTATCGGCATCAACAACCGCAACCTGCGAACGTTCGATACCTCGCTCGACACCACCCTACGCTTGCGCGACCGAGTCGGCGACGATCGCCTGCTAGTCACCGAGAGCGGAATTCACACCCCGGATGACGTGGCGCGCATGCGCGCTGCCGGCATCGGCGCCTTTCTGGTCGGCGAGGCGTTCATGCGCGCGGCCGATCCCGGCGCGGAGCTGACGCGATTGTTCTTTCCGGGTTGAGTCAGCAGCGCCGCTGCTGCTGGCGCCCGTTCAGTGCTTGCCGAGCACGACGATGGTCTTGCCGGCCACCGAGATCATGCCCTGCTCTTCAAGCTGCTTGAGCACGCGTCCGACCATCTCGCGCGAGCAACCGACGATGCGGCTGATCTCCTGGCGCGAGATGCGGATTTGCTTGCCATCGGGATGGGTCATGGCGTCGGGCTCCTCGATCAGGTCAAGCAGGGTCTTGGCGACGCGACCAGTGACGTCCATGAAGGCGAGGCGACTGACTTTGCGTGAGGTGTGCAGCAGGCGGTTGGTGAGCTGCGAGCCGATCGCGAACAGGATCTTGGGGCATTCCTCACGCAGAGGGCCTTCGAAAAGGTTGAACATGCGCTCGTAGCCGATCTCGGCCAGTTCGCAGGGCGTGCGGGTGCGCACCATGACCTCGCGGCGCGGGGTCTCGACGAACAGGCCCATCTCGCCAATGAATTCGCCGCGGTTGAGGTAGGCTAGGATCAGTTCGCGGCCTTCCTCATCTTCCGACGAAACGGTCAGGGAACCGTCGATCACGTAGTAAAGGATGTTGGCCGAGTCGCCGGGCCGGATGATCGCGGTCTTGCTGGCGTAACGGCGGCGATGGCAAGCGCCGAGAAAACGCTCCATCGCTTCGCGATCCGGAATGAGCATGGGTGGTGCCTGGACGCGATTGACCTGGCGTTCCAGGGTGTAGCGAAAATCAGCGATTTTTCCTTGTGCATCCATGAGGACCTCTTCGGCGTGCGAGCGCGGCGATGTCCCGCTCAACAGGGCGCTGGTGACTGCTACGCAACCCTCCTGAGTGAACCTGTATGCAGTCTATTGCATATTGCGTCAAGCGGGGCGCGATTAAGGGCACGGTGCAACCCGCGGTTTCCTCGCACCGTCGCATGGCCCATAATCCGCGCCCTTCGTTGTCGCATGTCTCGAGGTAGTCCGCCGTGGTCAAACCGATTCCGCGTCTGCAGTTGCAGGGTTTCAACAACCTGACCAAGGCGCTCAGCTTCAATATTTACGACATCTGCTATGCGGTGTCGGAGGACCAGCGCAACCGCTACATCGAGTACATCGACGAGCAGTACGACGCCGACCGCCTGACCCAGATCCTGACCGACGTCGCCGAGATCATCGGCGCGAACATCCTCAACATCGCGCGCCAGGACTACGATCCGCAGGGCGCGTCGGTGACGATCCTGATCTCCGAGCATCCGGTGGTCGACAAGCTCGGCCGCGACATGATTTCCGACGCGGTGGTCGCGCACCTCGACAAGAGCCACATCACGGTGCACACGTATCCGGAGACGCATCCGCACAACGGCATCGCGACGTTCCGTGCCGACATCGACGTGGCCACCTGCGGCGTCATCTCGCCGCTGCGCGCGTTGAACTACCTGATCGACAGCTTCGAGTCGGACATCGTGACGATGGATTACCGCGTGCGCGGTTTCACCCGCGACGTGAAGGGCCGAAAGCACTACATCGACCACAAGATCAACTCGATCCAGGATTACCTGGCCAAGCACATCCGCCAGAAATACGAGATGTTCGACGTCAACGTCTACCAGGAAAACATCTTCCACACCAAGATGC
>JBDTWV010000186.1:0-5715 GCA_040006495.1 Dokdonella sp. | reverse complement strand
CACGGATATCCGTTGGTGAATCGTGTTCACAGCAACGCGCAAGGACGCGTGATAAAGTCGCAGCGCGTTTTTCCCTCTTTTTTTCGTGAAATCCCCATCATGTCCCTACGCGTTGTGGTCTCGTCATTGGTGTTTGCGTTTGTGTTTGCCGGCATCGTCACGCCGCGCGCTGCGGCCGCGGAGGATGCCCTGATCTGGCGCGGCGACCAGGCCACCGGCCGCGCGATCATGGACGACATCGCCAAGCAGTACGCAAAGGAGAAGAAAGGCAAGATCGTCCTGCAGCCGTTCAGCACGTTGTCCGGGCTCGATGCGGTTGCCAGCGGCAGCGCCGACATCGGCGGCAGCGCACGCGGCAAGTATGCCCGTCGCGCCGAAGAGGCGAACCTCAACTTCGTGCCAGTCGCGCTCGATGCGGTGGTGGCGATCACGCATCCACGCAACCCGGTCAGCGGCCTCACGCTGAAACAGCTCCATGACATTTACTACGGTCGCATCACGAACTGGAAGGATCTGGGCGGCGAAGACAAGCCGATCAACTTGTATGCGATCGCCGCGCCACTGGACGGCGTCGAGTTCTCGATGCGCGAGCTGATCTTCAACAACGGCGACCAGCGTGTCGCCGCACCGCGGCTGTATCTCAATACGGCCAAGCTCGAGGAAGCGATCGCGCTCGACCCGGCCGGTCTTGGCCTGTCCACGCTCGCCAGCGTGCACGCGAACAAAGGCGTCAAGATGCTCAGCATCGAAGGCGTCACGCCGTCGACGGCAACGGTCGGCAATGCGACGTATCCGCTCTACATCACACTGTACTCCGCCAGTCGCGTGGACTCGCCCAAGCAGGCCGAGATCGACCGTTACCTGGCATTCCTGAGCACGCCGGCCGCCAAGGATATCCTGCGCCGCCATCAGCTGATTCCCTACAGCGACGCAGGCGATACGATCGCCAAAAATGCGATACGTACGTCGTTCATCAGCGATCGCCTGGGCAGCGATGCGGCGTCCACGGTGGCGATCGCCGCCGCCCCTGCCCCGACGCCGGTATCCGCGCCGCGCGCGTCGCTGGCAGCGAAGAGCCGGATCGCTCCGACCGCTGAATCGACCGAGGCCGCGCGTGCGAATCTTGCCCGCGCCGAGGACAAGAAAGCCGCCGAGGCTGCCGCGAAGAAGGCTGCATTGGCCGCGCGTGCAGAGAGGGAATCGGCGGCCAGAAAAGCGGTCGCGAGCAAAGCCGCGCCGGCGAAGGCCAAAACCAAGACTGCGAGCGCAGCGCCGGCGAAACCGGCGACGAAGAACCCGACCAAGGCCGTCGCCAAGACCGCGCCTGTGAAGAAGGCGGCGCCCCCAGTCAAGCCAGCCCCGGCGTCATTCGGCAACGTCAGCGCAGGTGCGAACGGCGGCTGAGTGCGCCGCGCGTTCGCCGACCTCGATGCGCATCCTCGCGGTTTCGCTGGACCTCGACGACACCTTGTGGCCTGTTGAGCCCGCGATTCTCGCCGCCGAAGCGCATCTCGATGACTGGCTGAAGGAACACCACGGCGCAGTTGCCAGCGCTTGGCCAATTGGCGCAATGCGTGCGCTGCGTGAGCAGGTCGCCGCCGAGCGCCCCGACCTCGCGCACGATTTCACCGCGCAACGTCTGCTCACACTCGAACGCGCGTTCGCCGCATGCGGCGTCGGCGGCGAGCACGTCGATGCCGCCTACGAGGTGTATTTCGCGGCGCGCAATCGCATCGACTGTTTTGCCGACGCGCTGCCCGCACTCGAAGCGATCGCGGCATGCCTGCCTGTAGTCAGCATCTCCAACGGTAATGCGGATCTGCAGCGCATTGGTTTGCGCCATCACTTCGCGCACTGTATTTCGGCGCGCGAATGCGGCGTCGCCAAGCCGGCCGCAGCGATTTTCCATGACGCCTGCGCGCGGCTGGGCCTTGCGCCAGAGAACGTGCTGCACGTCGGCGATGACGCGCTGCTCGACGTGATCGGCGCGCACGATGCCGGATTGCGCACCGCGTGGCTCAACCGGCGGGGCGCGCACTGGCCCGACGATTCCGACGCCGCGCGACCAGGCGTTACTGTCGTTCCCGATCTCCAACTGCAGGATCTTGGCGAACTCGCGCGCTGGATCGAGCAACACTGACAATCGAGTCCACTGGCGAGCGCATGAACGCGCACCACGACGGATGATCTCCCAACTACCCGGTTCAGACGAGGATTTGCGATGGATGCATGGCTGATTGCCGCGAACGCGACCGATGCGACGCCGCTGGTTTGCGCGGACCGTGAAAATTTTGACACGACGATCGCCACATTCGGGGCGCAGGCGCGGCGCTGGTGCGAGGCGAACGCGTTTGCCGGCGAGGCTGGGCGCTTTCTGGCACTGCCGAACACCGATGGCGGCACGCTTGCGGTACTGGCCGGCTGCGATCGGCGCGATCCGGTATTCGCCCTGGCGTCGCTACCGGTGCGCCTGCCTGAAGGACGCTATGCGCTCGATCCGCGCGGCGTTGCGCTCGATCCAGCCGACGTCGCACTCGGGTGGGCGCTCGGCGCCTACCAATTCAAACGCTATCGCAAACCCGCGCGCGCGCCGGCGCAACTGGTCATCGCTGCGGCCACCGCCGCGCGCAGCGCAGCCATGGCCGCAGCGGTCTATCAGGTCCGCGACCTGATCAACACACCGACCGAGGATCTCGGTCCGGCCGAACTCGCCGATGCGGTGCGCACGCTCGCCACGCAACATGGCGCCACGTATCGCGAATGGGTCGGCAACGAACTGCTCAGCGCGAATTTTCCGACCATCCACGCGGTCGGCCGCGCCAGCCATCGCGCGCCACGCCTGGCAACGCTGACCCACGGACCAGCCGATGCGCCACATCTGGTCATCGTCGGCAAGGGCGTGTGCTTCGACACCGGCGGCCTCGACATCAAATCCAGCGATGGCATGCGCTGGATGAAGAAGGACATGGGTGGCGCCGCGCACGCGATCGCGCTGGCCGGCCTCGTGCTCGATGCAAAATTGCCGCTACGCCTGACCTTGCTGATTCCCACCGTCGAGAATTCGATCGCCGGCAATGCGATCCGCCCGGGCGAAGTCGTGGTCACCCGTTCGGGCCTCAGTGTGGAAATCGACAACACCGACGCCGAGGGTCGATTGATCCTGTGCGACGCACTCGCCTACGCATCCGAGCAGAAGCCCGATCTGATCCTCGATTTCGCAACCCTGACCGGCGCGGCGCGTGTCGCACTCGGACCGGATTTGCCGGCGTTGTTCGCCAATCGCGACGACATTGCAACGGCGCTGCTCGACGCGGCGCAAGCCACGCGCGATCCGCTATGGCGGATGCCGTTGTGGCGGCCGTACCTGACGATGCTCGACTCGCACGTGGCCGATCTCGCCAACGCCGGTCCATCGCGCCATGCCGGTGCGATCACCGCTGCCTTGTATCTGGAACGCTTCGTGCCCGACGCCCAGGCCTGGGCGCACCTGGACGTCTACTCGTGGAACGACTCGGACAAGCCCGGCCATCCGCGCGGCGGCGAAGCGCAAGGGCTGCGCGCGTATCTTGCATTTCTCAGGCAACGTTACGGCTGACCACAGCAGGTGCCGTGGCGCGCGGCAATAGCGCCGGAAAGCGCATCGCGCGCTCCGCTGCTAAATGACCTTCAAACCGTTTCAGTCGCCGTCGGGCGGCACGATCGCGCCGTGCGGCAATACCTGCGCGGCCAGCGTGGTATCGGTGCGGATCAGGTCGATTTCATCAGCGACGATATGCGCAGCTTCATCCAGAATGACGTCACGCTTGTCCTTCGCCGCCTTCTCACGCTTCAGATCGTTCTGGATGCTGCGCTCGTCCGGTTGCAGTCCGTCGTCCTGGCTCGAGTCTTTGGCGGGCGCCACAGAGCTGGGCCCATCCTTCGCGACACTGGCATCGGCTCCGGTCTTGGCGATGGCGGTGTGATCAACCTTGCCGCTCGGGCGATCCTTTGCATCGTCGGTGATCTTCTGCACGGTCTTCGCCGCAGGATCCGATTCCGGCATCGCATGTCCGCTGGCCAGCTCGCGCGCCTTGTGCTTGGCTTCCTGTTCGTCGCGTTGCTTGCGGCGCGCCGCCTCGTCCAATGACACGGTCTTTTCCGCGCGCAATGCACGCATGTCGGCAAGGTCGGCCTCGAAATTCTGCCATTCCACGTTCTTCGCAACGCGTGCCTGATGACGCTCCAGCAGCATCGGCAGTATCGGCTTCAGGTCGGCGACCGGTGTGTACTTGGCCGGAGCGATCGAACTCCAAGGCAGCGCATTGTCGTAACTCGATTCGCCATAGTCCTTGGCATCTACGGTCAGCGGGAAGCTGATATCCGGAGTCACGCCGCGCAACTGGGTAGACCCGCCGTTGATGCGGAAGAACTGCGCGATGGTCATCTTGACCTCGCCATAGATCGGCTTCTCGTTGTGTGCAACATCGTCCAGATCGACGAGGTTCTGCACCGTGCCCTTGCCGAACGTCGGTTCGCCGATGATCAGTCCGCGGCCATAATCCTGGATCGCAGCCGCGAAGATCTCCGACGCCGACGCCGACCCACGATTGACGATCACCGCGAGGGGGCCGTCCCAAGCCGCAGGTTGAGTGGCTTTTTCTTCCTCGATCTGGCCGTTCGCATTGCGTACCTGCACGACCGGGCCCTTGCCGATGAACAGACCGGTGAGGTCGGTCGCTTCGGACAGTGAACCGCCGCCATTGTTGCGCAAATCGACGATCACGCCGTCGACCTTGTCCGCCTTGAGTTCGCCGAGCAGTCGTTCGACGTCGCGCGTTGCACTCTTGTAATTCTTGTCGCCACGCCGGCGCGCATCGAAGTCCTGATAGAAAGTTGGCAACGAGATCACGCCGATACGGCGCGTATGCGCGGCGTCCTTGACCTCGATAATGGATTTCTTGGCAGCCTGTTCTTCGATGCTGACCTTCTTGCGTACCAGCGCAAGCGTAACGTGCTTGCCATCCGTGCCTGCATCGGCGGGCAGGATCTCCAGGCGCACCGTGGTGTCCTTGGCGCCTCGGATCTTCTCCACGACATCGTCGAGGCGCCAGCCGACCACGTCGACGATTGGCCCGGCGTCGCCCTGGCCGACGCCGACGATGCGATCGCCGACCTTGAGCTGTTTGGACAGCGCAGCAGGCCCACCCGGCACGACCTCACGAATCGCGGTGTAGTCGTCGTCGCGCTGCAGGACAGCGCCGATGCCTTCGAGCGACAGCTTCATCGCGATGTCGAAATTCTCCGACGCGCGCGGGCCGAGGTAGTTGGTATGCGGCTCAATCGAGGACGCATACGCATTGATGAAGGTCTGGAACACGTCCTCGCTGTTGAGTTGGCGGACGCGGTCGAGATAACTCGCATAGCGCTTGTCGAGGGTCTCGCGGATTTCCTTGTCTGGCTTGTTGGCGAGTTTCAGACGCAGCCAGTCATTCTTGATGCGCTTGCGCCAGATATCGTTGATCTCCGCCGTATCCTTGGCCCACGTGGCCTTTTCACGGTCGTACTGGTAGGTTTCTTCGATCTTGAAATCGAACCCCTTGGCGAGCAGCGAGCGTGCATATGCGACGCGTTCGGACACGCGTTGTTCGTACAGATTGAAGATCGCGAACGGCGCGCTCAGGTCCTGGTCGTAGATCGCGTCGTCGAGCTTGTCCTTGTAGCCGGCGAACTTGTCGA
>JBDTWV010000185.1:0-5718 GCA_040006495.1 Dokdonella sp. | reverse complement strand
ATCCGCCGCGGAACACGAGGGCGGTCACGTAGACGTCGTGGCGCTCCCAGTCCTTGGTCACCGGAATCTCGAACGTCGCGCCGGGTTTGGCGTCGATGTTGCGCGTGTACAGCATGTGATCGGATTCGACGATCAGCACACCGGGTCCCGCCTGCGGTGGCGTGACCGTGACCTTGAGCGTGTCACCGGCGCGGTAGCTTGGCTTGTCGAGGGCTAGCTTGACCTTGTCCGGGCGCGCTTCCTTGCCGCGGTTGTCATCGTTCCAGCTCCAGCCTGCGAAGAACGGCAGGCGCGTGGTCAGCCCGGTCGCGGGATCGAGGACCTCGACGCGGTAATTGCCCCATTCGACCGGCACGTCGAATTTCAGCACCTTGCCCGCTTCGACATCGAGTTCACGCGTGTTCGAGGACTCGAAGCGCTTGTTGTAGTCGAAATGCCAACCGCTCTCGTTGTTGAACACCCAGTGGAAATCGCGGTATTCGCGTACGAGGGTAAGTTTCAGGTGCTGGCCTGCGAGCAGGTCGCCCTTCGCATTGCTGCGGATCAACTCGAACCCGGCGTTAGCGCGAGCGTCGGAGCCGTCCTTGATGTCGAACAACGGACGCAGGCCGACCAGCGCATCGGCGGGCCATACCGTGCGTTTCAGGGTGCGCGTGACGGTGCGCCCGCCACTTTCGTAGACGCTGCCGGAGAGCATTGCCGCGATCGGCGTGACCGGTTTGGCAGCGTCGGTGATTTCGACGTCCTGCGCCAGTTTGCCGTGGTCGTCGAGCTTGTCGTCGATCACGTCCTTGGCTTCCTTGGAAAGGTCGATCGTCGGGTCGCCGAAGTAGAAATCCTTGTGGGCATCTACCGGATGCTGGTCGACAGCGACAGTCATGCGCGCGGTGAAGCGGTTGCCCGCAGCCGGTGCGCCGTAAAGGTAGTCGGCTTCGACGGCGAGCTTGAGCGGTTCGCCCGGTTTGAGCACTTCTTGAGAGGTCGTGAGATCGAGCTTCAGGCGTTCCGGCAGGAACTCCTCGATGCGGAAACTCAAGCCTTGCGTGGCTTCCTTCGATTTGGGATCGGTGCGGAACTCGACCTGCCAGCGTCCGGTCGGCGCATCGACCGGGATCTCGCGCGACCATTCGAAATAGTTGAGGTCCTTCGGATCGAGCTGGGCGTTGGCATACGGGCGGCCGTCGGGTTGTTTCAGGGTCACAAACAGTGGCTGCGGCTTGATCGAGTTGCCGTCGTAGTCACGCAGCAGAGCGGACAGCCGGATCGTCTCGCCGGGACGATACAGGTCGCGGTCAGACCAGCCGAAAACGTCGAACCAAGCTTGCTTGCGGCCTGAAACCGCGAAATCGGACACGTCCAGCGCCGGCTGATTGAACGGCAGCAATGACACGTCCTTGCCGCTTGTCGCCACCAGCACCTGGTCGGCCTTAAGCACGTAGGCAAGCTGTGCGTTGCCGCTCGCGTCGGTCTTGCCCGCGATGACGGATTCGCCTTTCGCGTCGAGCACGGAAAGTTCGACGCCACTCAGCGGTTCACCGCTCTTGAGCGATGCGGCGTGCACGAACAGCGTGTCTTTGTAGGCGCGTGTGTGCAGGCCAATATCGCTGACGAAGAAGAAACTGGTCTCGAGTTCATCGTTGAAACTGCCAGCGCGTTTCATTACTGCGAAGTACAGGCCCGATTGCGCCAGCTCGCTGATGTTCTGGATCGGTAGGTAGTTCAGCGTGCGCTCGTTGTCCTTGCCGGGCAGGGCGAAGCGGTTCGAATATACTGAGTCGGCGATTTGCACGATCGGTTCGCCACTGCGGTTGTACCAACTTCCGCGCGGGTCCAATTCGTAGGTGCTGCGCTTGCCGTTCTTCTGGTACGCGGCAAAGAAATTCGCGACTTCGTTATCTCGCACGCGCATGAATTCGACATCGACGTCCTTTACGTTGACCGACACGACCGGCAGGCCACGGGTTTCGCGCGCTGGCAGCACGTTGCCCTGCGAGGCGAATGCGGCGGCGGGCTCCATCGGCCCGGTGTACACGTCCTTGCTGACTTCGCTGCCGAGCGTCTTGCCGTCGGCTGCAGCGAGAGCGCCCTTGATGTGCAACGTATAGCTTTGATCTGCCTGCACATAGGGGAAGCGCAACGTCGTCGCGCCATCATCGAGCGCCCAACTGCCTTCCACGGTCGTGCCCTTGGCATCGGTTACCGCGAGGAGGGTGTCAAAGGCCTGCGTACCGACCAGCGGCTGGCTGAATTCCAGCGTCAGTGCGAGCTGACCTTGGTATTGCTCTGCATGCGCAGTGGTCAATGCGAAGCCGACGGGTTGTGTCGCTTTGGATGTTTCGGCGGTGATCGGCTTCTTGCCCTGCACGGCAGGCACGCTGTCGTGCGGACGGCTGCAGGCGAACAGGGTGATCGCCATGATGACGAACAAGACGATACGCAAGCAGCGCCATGACGGCGCGGATGGACGCAGATCCATTGTGAACTCCCCAGGAAGATAGCGACGCGAGTATAGCCGCACGATTGTGGCGGCCAGGGGGAAGGAAACGGGCTTTGCGCGGTCGTGTGCAAACACCTGAGCAGTCTCGACGCCGCCGGAATGCTACCACTGCGCGTCAGTCGGTCTTCAGCCAATCGACGCGGTGGCTGCCGTAGCGGCCTTGGGCGAGAAATCCGGCCAGCGCCGGTAGCCACCCTGCGATCCGTTGATCGAACTGCCAGGGCGGATTGACGACTGCAAAACCGCAGCCATTCAGACGTAATCCGGTGTTGTCTGGATGCAATAACAGCTCGGCGACCAGCACGCTACGACCCGCACTGTGGGTGAGCCAACGATAAAACGGCGCGATCGATTCGCGCAGCTTGATCGGATACCAGATGGCGTAGGTCGCGGCTGGCCATCGTGCCAGACCATTCTCCAGTGCATTCTGGATATGCATAAATTCTCCACCTTGCGCTTCGAACGGCGGATCAATCAATACCAGTCCGCGCTTCTGCTCCGGTGGCAGCAACGCGTTCAATGCCGCATAGCCGTCGCGGTGGTGGATTGCAAAACGAGTATCGCTGCGCAATGCGATTCGCAGCGCGGCCGCTTCCTCCTCGTGGAGTTCGCACAGGATTCCACGATCGTATTCACGCATCAGCAACGCCGCGATCGAGGGCGATCCTGGGTACTGCAGCAACGATCCGCCTTGGTTGTTGCCGAATGAGCGCACCAGCGCCATGTATTGTCCGAGTAGCGGTGGCAGGTTGGGCGCGTCGACCAGACGCTGCACCCCATCGACGTATTCCCGTGTGCGTTCTGCTTCGTCACCGTGCAACTCGTAGCGGCCGCGCCCGGCGTGTGTGTCCACGTAGCAAAACGCAGCTGGCTTCGCCTGCAGCATGGTCAGCAATTCGACCAGTAGCGCGTGCTTGAACACGTCGGCGAAATTGCCAGCATGGAAGGCGTGTCGGTAATTCATCGGTGCGAAGTATATATTATATATTTGTGAGCAATGTCGACGATGCGACAAGGTCGGCAAGAAACTGAGGGCGGACCTACGCCTTGTGGCGGACAAAAACAGGTACTGCTGCTTCCCTGCATTGGGCCATTGGCGAGCGGTCGCGTGCAAGCGAGTGCACGGGCCCGTGACTTTTTGCAGGGTTGGGAAGGTCGCGGCATTGGTAGAGTAAGCGTTGGATCGATCAGGGGAGATGTGTCGTGAGGATGCTGCTGAAGTGGCTGTTGCGCCTGACCGCGCTAGCCGTCGTCCTGGCTGGTGCATTTGCCGTTCACGTCTGGTATTTCAAGCCGGCAAAGATCGACTGGTTCTACGATCGCATCTTCGCGCAATTCGCGCTGCAGAGCCCGGAAATGCTGAGCAGCATGCGTATCCTGCCGCCGTGGCTGGATTTCTACAGTGGCAAACTCGACGATGCTTCGCCTGCGCACGAAGCGCGGATGAGCGACCTCGTTCGTCAGGACGCCGAAACGCTGCATCGTTACGACCGAAACGCGCTGGATCGCGAAGGTCAGCTTTCCTACGATGTGCTCGACTATTTCCTGACGATCCAGGTCGAAGGCGACCGTTTCCGTGATTACGATTTTCCGGTCAACCAGATGTTCGGTGTGCAGTCGAGTTTGCCGAACTTCATGGCGCAGACCCATCAGGTCAACAACAAGCATGACGCCGACGCCTACATCGCGCGCCTTGACGCGTTCCCGAAGAAGTTTCAGCAGACCGTCGAAGGGTTGAAGGAACGCGAAGCGAAAAGGATCCTGCCGCCGCAGTTCACTGTCACGGAAGTACTGGCGCAGATGCAGGGCTTCATCGCCAAGCCGGCGAAAGAGAACATGCTTTACACGAGCTTCCAGGAAAAGCTGGCCAAGATTCCCACGCAGGCCATGGATCAGCCAACCCGCGAAGCGTTGCTCGCGCGCGTCGAGAAATCGATCGACCAAAACGTCTTTCCGGCGTATCTGCAGTTGATCGATTACTTCACCACGCTGCGCCCGAAGGTGACGGGTAACTATGGTGCGTGGCACCTGCCCGATGGCGATGCGTATTACGCGTGGTGCGTGCGCCAGCACACGACGACCGACATGACGCCCGAGCAGGTGCATACGCTTGGCCTCGCAGAAGTTGCCCGAATCAGCACCGAGATGGACGCAATCCTCAAGGACAAGGGCCTCAGCGAAGGCAGCATCGGGGCGCGTGTGCAGCAGCTTGCCCGCGAACCCGAATCGACGTTCCCGAACACGCCGGAAGGCAAGGCGGCGATGCTGGCGCGTTATCAGGCGATCCTCGATGAGATTGATGCCGGACTTGGTGATGCGTTCGACGTCAGACCCAAGCTCGGCGTCGTCGTCAAGGCAATCCCCGCGTTCTCGGAAAAGACCGCGCCCGGCGCCTATTACGAGCCAGGTTCCTTCGACGGCACGCGTCCGGGCACGTTCTACGCGAACATGCGCGATACTGCCGAGACCCCGAAGTGGGCGATGCGCACGCTCGCCTACCACGAGGGTATTCCGGGCCATCATTTCCAGATCTCGATTGCCCAGGAACTGAAGGGCGTGCCGTTCTTCCGTCGCGTGCTGCCGTTCACCGCGTATGCGGAGGGCTGGGCACTGTACGCGGAGCGTCTCGCTTGGGAACTGGGATTCGAGAAGGACCCGCTCGACAACCTCGGCCGCCTGCGTGACGAGATGATGCGCGCGGTGCGCCTGGTCGTGGATTCGGGGATTCATTACAAGCACTGGACGCGCGAGCAAGCCATCACCTACATGATGGACAACACCGGCATGGCCGAAACCGACGTGACGGCGGAGATTGAACGCTACTTCGTGATGCCCGGACAGGCGCTGGCGTACAAGGCCGGCATGCTGAAGATCCTGGCCCTGCGCGAGAAGGCCAAGCAGGCGCTTGGACCTGCGTTCAAGCTCAGTGAGTTTCATGACCAGGTGCTGACCCACGGCTCGTTGCCGCTCGCGTTGCTCGAACGCGTGGTCGACGACTGGATCAAGGTGAAGCAACGCGGCACTGCGACCTGACGGGTGTCGTCCCGTATGATTCGCGCATGTCGCGCCGCAAGATTCCTGCCACGCCGTCGCTGTTCGCCGAGCCCGAGGGCCTGAAGCCGCTCGCCGAGCGAATGCGCCCGCGTGCGCTCGACGAGATTGTCGGTCAGCCGCGCCTGGTCGGTCCCGATACGGCGCTGGCTCGGGCGATCGTCGCGGGC
>JBDTWV010000184.1:0-5722 GCA_040006495.1 Dokdonella sp. | reverse complement strand
CAACGAAAAACGGTGAGCCGTGGCTGAGCTTTGGCTTGATGGGCGGCGACATGCAGCCGCAAGGCCACGTGCAGATCATCATGAACCTACTCGACTTCGGCATGAACCTGCAGGAAGCCGGCGATGCGCCACGTATCCAGCACGAGGGCTCGACCTCGCCCGAGGGGCAAGCTGAGCCGATGGTCGATGGCGGCTGGGTCGACCTCGAATCGGGCTTTTCGTACGAGACGGTGCGCGGCCTGATGCAGAAGGGCCACTCGGTACGCTTCGCGAACGGGCCCTACGGCGGCTATCAGGCGATCGAGTGGGATGCGAAAAATCGTGTCTACATCGGTGCGTCGGAAGGGCGCAAGGACGGGCAGGCGGCGGGGTATTGAATACTGCTGCATTTCCCCAATTCAAAGATTTCATCGACGTATTCAACGGACGGCGCGAATGCAACGGCATTTGGTTGCGATCATCATTGGCACGGCCCTCGCGCTCGCAGGCGTCAACTCATTCGCCGCCACCGCATCGTCACCGGCAGCGGACGCGGGCACCGATGCACACCGTGCCTACATGCGCGATCTCGGCGATGCGCTAGGCCGAAGCGATGATGCAGACGCGTTGCTGACCGCTGCGCTGATCGATGGGTTCGGTGTCGATGGGTTCTATGGTGCTGCGACGACGCAGGGGTTCGGCACGCTCCTCGCGCGAGCCGAACAGGCGGCTCCGCATGACCCGCTGGTCTGGTGGGTCGCGGCTACGCAATGCCGCGGCGAGGCCAACACCTGCGCCGCCGCACAGCGCGACGCACGCGGCAAACTGCTTCTTGTCGACGCGGACAATGCGGTCGCATGGCTGCTCGAGTGTGCCGCCATGCAGGAATCCGGCGATCATGCCGCGGCTGCGCACGCGCTCGCAAAAGCGGCGGCGGCGACCCGATACGACGACCACATGATCGCAAGCGTGAAGATGCTGGCAGCGCAATTGGCGGCCCATCCGGTGCCAGACGCTGTGCGCCATTCGGCCGAAGGCGGCGCCGTCGTGAGTCCCGACGCGTTCGCCAGCACGATGGCCTGGGCGATTGCATCGGCGTTTGTGATGCCGAGCATCGGTGTGCCATTCAGTGTCTGCACACCCAATAAGAAGCCAGTTCAGAACGCGGCCACGGTCAGGCAATGCCTCGATCTGGCACGCACGATGCAGCACGCCAATACGTTGATGGCGATGAGCGTGGGGCTGCGCATCGAACAGCGCCTGCTGGCCGGAACGCGGCAAGTCGCGGATGTCGACCGACGCGAGCGCAAGCATCACTGGATGATCGAACAAATGAGCGCGCTAGCCCCACTGATGAGTGGCGATTCGGTCGAGGCGCGCCGCTATCGCAGCGTCCTACACGCCTCCAACAGCGAGCGCGCGGCGCTCGAAGCCATGATGAAAGTACAGGGCATCCCGCTCGATCCGCCCGCCAATTGGCAGGAACCGGCGCACTGACTGAATCGTTTTGCGCCTGCGCGCAGCAACGGTGTACGCTCTGCGCCACTTTGCGTACCGACGGAGGCGAGCATGCTGAAGGTCTTGGTGGCGAGTTCAAAAGGCGGCGCGGGCAAGACCACGGTCGCGACCAATCTGGCTGCGCATTACGCGGTCGAAGGCCGCAACACCGTGCTGGTCGACGCCGACCATCAAGGTTCCGCATTGCACTGGTGCGAGAAGCGCGCGCTGCATCCGAATGCGGTACTCGGCCTGCCCGGCCTGCGGCGCGATTGGGAAAAGACCATTCCTGCCGACGCACAGTGCCTGATCATCGATAGTCCGGCCGGAATCCGCGCGAGCGAGGTCGGGGACTTTCTCGACACGGTCGACGTGGTCGTTGTCCCGGTCCTGCCGTCGGCGATCGACCTGGAAGCGTCCGAGCCATTTCTTGCCGAACTGGCGGCGCTGCCGCGAATCAAACGCGGCAAGGTCGCGGTTTGCATCGTCGCGAACCGCCTGAAACCATGGACCAATGCCTCGCAGCTCGCGGTCGATGAAATGAAGGCGTTTCCGTTCCCGCTCGTGGCGGAACTGCGCGATACCCAAGGCTATGTACTGGCCAACGCGCTAGGCAAGAGCATCTTCGATTACCACTCCGAGCTGGTGCGTTCGCATCAAGATGACTGGGCGAAGTTGCTGCGCTGGTTGAAAAAGCACGCGTAGGCACACCAAGGCGCTGGGGCACCAGCAGCGTTCCGAGCACACGTCGAGCGCGATCACCCGCAGCTTTTGCGCTGCGCGCGCTGGTCGTTCAAAGCCCCCGATGGCCCACCGGTCACGCGTCCCTTTACCCGCCTTTGCGCGATCTTTGCACGGCTGCAGTCAACAACCGGGGGTCCGCAGCGTTCAATACGGGTGCGGCCAATTGGGTCGTTTCGATGAGTATCCCGTCATGCGCAAGATCATTCCTGTTTTGTTCGCTGTGTCGACCCTGGCTGCGGTTGGCGCGGCGTTTGCCGCCGACCCGGCCAACGATGCCGCCACGCCTGCCGCCAATCACCGCGCGCAATCACGTCAGCACTTTTTCGACCAGATTGATACCAACCATGACGGCGTCGTCAGCCGTGCGGAATATCAGGCTTGGGTCGACAGCCGATTTGCAAAATTTGACCCCAGTGGCAACGGTGTGATCACGGCGCAGGAAATCGAGTCCTCACCCGCGACGGCTGCCCGCGTTCAGAAGCGAACCGAAAATTTCATCAAGCGCTACGACACGAGTGGCACTGGCCAGGTCACTCAGGCCCAATTCGAGGCGAAGGAGATGAGCCGCTTCGACAAACTCAGCGGTGGCGCCGATACGCTGACCGAAGCCCAGTTGACCGCGCATCGGCATGGTCGCATGCACGGGCATGCGGCAGGCAACAGCGCTGCCCCGAACACGAATGGCGGCTGAGCGACGAGCGGCGCCGGTTCGCAGTGGCGCTCCGGGGCCCAGGTTCGGGTAGCCCTTCGGTCGGTGCGCGGCAGCCACCGCGCCCCGGCCTGTTCGTGCGCGTCGCCAGTGCGCACGGGATGGCGGAATTTGTTGACCATGTCGGCGGCGATTCGGGCATCATCGCGTATCGAAGACGAGAAAGAGGAGTCGCCCATGGCCAGCCGTGAAATCATTCTGGTGCGTCACGCTGACGCAGAAATCGCGACGACGGAAGGGGATGACCGCTCGCGCCCCCTGAGTCTGCGCGGCGAGGCGGAGGCGGACGCTGCCGGCGCATGGCTGAAGAAACATGGCGCCGCCCCGACGCGCGTGCTGTGTTCGCCCGCGGTGCGTTCACGCGCTACCTGCGAGCGCATCCTTGCCGCGCTCGGCTACACGGATCTGCGCAGCGAGCCGAGGATCTACGAGGCGACGCCTGCGGTGTTGCTGAGGGTGCTGGACGATCATGCCGAGGCCGGTTCGATCATGTTGATCGGCCACAATCCAGGCTTGGAAACCCTGGTCGCACTGATGACCGAGGGTGCGTCCGATTCGGGTCGCGGCATTCCTCCGGCAGGCGTGGTCTGGATGACGTTGCCCGAGGGCAGTATCGAACCTGGCACCGCGGAGGTGCGCCACTTCTGGTGGCCCTGAGCGCCCGCGTTTTGAGGGTCCGCCACACGTCGTGGCTCTGGCTGGCGGCGCTGTCGCTGGTCGCCGGCATCGCGCACGCGACGGCGGCTTACGATGATGTGATCGAACTCGATGGCGCGCGTTCGGATGCGCAGTTTCGCATCAAGGCGGTATGGCTGCTCGGTGTCCACGGCTACTTCACGAGCGTTGGCGGCCGCGTCCAGATCAATCACGCGAACGGCTTGGCCATGGTCGATGCGCGCATCCAGGCGAATGCGGTGCGGATGAATCTGCGCGGCTATGAGGACTGGGTGAAATCTGCCGAATTCTTTGATGTCGCCGCGCATCCGGAAATCCGCTTCGTGTCGAATCCGTTTCCGATGCAACGTCTGCAAGACGGCGGCGCTCTGCCGGGAACGCTGACGCTGCGCGGGATCAGCGCTTCGGTCCAGTTCCGCCTCGAAGCGGCGAGCTGCGCGCAACCGGGTTACACGTGCGCGATCGTCGCCAACGCTGCGATCCAGCGCTCCTCGTTCGGGATGAGATCGCGCCTCGGAACGCTGGGTGACAAGGTCCAGCTCAGTTTCGAGGCGTACCTGAAACCCTCGGCGCTACAGTCTTCGCGTTGATCGTGAATACCTGCGCGGATGAGCCATTGGCAGTATCGCCTCGGGCCAGGCCCGAGCCGCGGCGCCGGTGGCTACGCGCGATGGTGGTTGCGCTGGTCGCGCTGGCGCTGGCCGGCTGCGGCATCAATCGCCAACTTGCGCGGCAGGCCGATGCGATCGTTGCCGCTGATCGCCCGGCCACGCTCACCTGCACGCGGTCCGACCACTGCGCGATCGATTCGCCGTACCGGATCCTGGTTGGCGAGGCCCGTGCCGCGGACACGCCATCAACGCCCGTGCACTACGTCAACGTGCTCGAACGCGGCGAGGATTCGCTGCTGCTGCGCATCCACCTTATTCGCGCCGCGAAGCGCAGCATCGACATTCAGACCTTCATTTGGGCCGAGGACGATGCCGGCTGGCTCATGCTCGACGAATTGATCGCCGCCGCACGCCGTGGCGTGCAGGTGCGCATTCTCGTCGATCAGCTATTTGCCCTCGATGATGTCGAATGGCTGGCGCGCATCGCACGTGCGCACGTCAATCTCGGCTTCAAACTGTACAACCCGACCTTTGACAAGGCGGTGACGCCGCCACTCGAATTCGCGGCCAGCGTGGTGTGTTGTTTCTCGAAGTTCAATCGGCGCATGCACAACAAGTTGCTGCTGGTTGATGGCGAGATCGGCATCGCGGGCGGGCGCAATGTCGAGAACCGTTACTTCGATTGGGACGAGGAGTTCGATTACCGTGACCGCGACGTGCTGGTTGCCGGTCCGCAGAGCGGGCGCGAAATGCAGGCATCGTTTGACCAGTTCTGGGTGAATCGGCGCAGCGTTCCGCTGACCCGGCTCAACGATGTGAACCGGCGCCTGGTCGCGGATGCGGCCGCCGGCATCAACGGCCTGCTACCACCGCCGGCGAGTATCGATTGGCCGCGCATCGAGTTGCTGCGCGCGCGCGCCGTCGATCCGGCCTGGATGCAAACACATTTTGTCGACAAGGCGCTGCGCGTTGCCCGCGTAGATTACTTTTCCGACGCGCCAGACAAGTCGGCACGTGCCGCCCATCCGGCGCTCGTCGAGCTCACTGCGCGGATCAGTCAGTTGCTGCGCGCTGCGCGCAGCGAAGTCATATTCGAAACCCCATACCTGGTACTGAGCCCGAGTGCGCGCGCGGTATTCCGCGAGTTGCATAAACGCACGCCAAGGGTGCCGGTCATCGTGTCGACGAATTCGCTGGCCGCCACTGACGCGTTTTACGTTTACGCGCTTTCGTACAAATACAAGAAGCGATACCTCAAGCACTACGGCTTTCAGATTCACGAGTTCAAGCCGTTCCCGGCCGATGCGGCGCAGTTCATCGAGAATTACGCGCAATTGTCCGGCGGTGCGAACGCCGGTCGCTACCGGCGCTATGCCCAGACTCCGCTGAAACATGCGGGCGTGCGCGTCGGGCTGCATGCCAAGTCGCTGGTCATTGACGGTGATGTGAGCATGATCGGCTCGCACAATTTCGATCCGCGTTCGGACGACTACAACACCGAATCGGG
>JBDTWV010000183.1:0-5728 GCA_040006495.1 Dokdonella sp. | reverse complement strand
CGGGTGCGTGCATGGGTTGTTCCGCCGAGCAAGAAAAGTAATTGGGGAGCAGCCCCCTGCTTTCGGCGGCGCGCTATCGCGGAGCAAACGGGCACCCCTGCCTTGGTGGAAGCCCCGGAAGGCGCGATGCCGTTTCCTTGGCGCTTCCAAAAGGCATCGCGCCTACCGGCGCTTCCACAAATACCCAGCCCCATGATGCTTGATGAGGGCTGCTTCAGCCGCGATGCTTGTGCCCTCGCGCATCGAACACGATCCCCATCCAACTCTCCCGCGGGAGACTTTGAGTGTCGCGGCGTGCGCCGCCTTACTGCCACAATTGGGAAACGCACCGTAAACTGTCGCGTCGAACAGAGGCGGCTCGTCGCGGCGAGAGTCGGGAGACATCCAACCATGGCGGAGCATTCGTGATCGCACACCCAACGCTTGGCGCGGAATCGCGCACCGAACTCACCGTCCGCGGCATTATCCTCGGCGTGATCATCACGCTGGTGTTCACGGCCGCGAATGTGTTCTTCGGACTCAAGGCCGGACTCACGTTCTCCACGTCGATTCCCGCCGCAGTGATCTCGATGGCGATACTGCGCAGTTTCCAGAATGTATCGATGCAGGAAAACAACATCGTGCAGACCGTCGCGTCGGCGGCCGGCACCTTGTCCTCGATCATCTTCGTGCTGCCAGGGCTGGTGATGGTCGGCTGGTGGACCGGCTTCCCGTATTGGACCTCGCTCGGCATCTGCGCGCTCGGCGGCATCCTCGGCGTGATGTACACGATTCCGCTGCGCCGCGCGCTGGTCACCAATTCAGATTTGCCGTATCCGGAAGGGGTCGCCTGCGCGGAGGTGCTGAAGATCGGTGCCGAAGTCGAAGGCGATGACGCCGGCGACGTGGCTGCCACCGGCAAAGCCGGCTTGATGGCGGTGACGGTTGGCGCGATCGCCTCGGCCGCGTTCGCGGTGATCATCGCGACCCGCGTGTTCGCAAGCGACGTCGCGCAGTACTTCCGTATCGGCGATCGCGGCGGCGCGACCGGCTACGACTTCAATCTTTCCTTCGCGCTGTTCGCGGTCGGCCATCTGGTCGGCTTGTGGGTCGGCATCGCGATGTTGTTCGGCGCGGTTATCGCGTGGGCCTGGGCAGTCCCGCATTACACCGCGCTGGCGGCCGCAGCCGGCGCAGCGGCGGACATGGCGCAAACCGCGTGGAGCACCAAGGTGCGTTTCGTCGGCGCGGGCACGATCGGCATTGCTGCGATCTGGACCCTGATCAAGCTGGTCAAGCCGGTGGTCAGCGGACTCGCCTCCGCGATGGCTGCCTCGCGGGTCCGCGCAGCCGGGCAAGGCGCGACGCTGGCACGCACCGAGCAGGATATTCCGATCGGTATCGTGGGACTGATTACCCTCGGCTGCCTGGTGCCGATCGCATGGATGCTCGGCGACTTCGGCGCGAGCAGCGGTCTCGGGGAGCACCTGTGGACCCTGGTCATCGGCGGCATCGTGTTCGTCGCCGTGATGAGCTTCTTCGTCTCGGCCGTCTGCGGTTACATGGCCGGCCTGATCGGTTCGTCCAATAGTCCGTTGTCGGGCGTGGGCATCCTGGTCGTGATCATCGCCGCGGTGCTGCTGGTGGTCGGTGTGCAGTCGCATTTCGATGCCAGCGCCGGCAAAGCGCTGGTCGCGTTCGCACTGTTTATCACCTCGGTGGTGTTCGCAGTCGCGGCGATCGCGAATAATAACCTGCAGGATCTCAAGACCGGACAACTGGTCGATGCTACGCCGTGGAAGCAGCAGGTTGCGCTGATCATCGGTGTGCTGGTCGGCGCAGCGATCATTCCGCCGGTGCTAGATCTGGTCAACCAGGCTTACGGCTTTGCCGGCATGCCGGGCGTCGATCCATCACGCGCGTTGGCTGCGCCGCAGGCGGCCCTGATCTCGGCACTCGCGCAGGGCGTGATCCAGGGCAACCTCGACTGGAGCCTGATTGGTCTGGGCGTCGCAATTGGCGCTGCGATTATCGTGCTCGACGAAATACTCGGACGCACGGCCAAGGGTCCGCGCCTGCCGCCGCTCGCAGTTGGCCTCGGCATCTATCTGCCAACTTCGACGACGTTGATGGTCGTGGTCGGCGCGATCGTCGGCTGGTGGTTCGACAAGCGTGCCGAGGGCACCGCGAAGCCGGAAGCGACCAAGCAACTCGGCGTGCTGCTCGCGTCCGGCATGATCGTCGGCGAGAGCCTGATCGGCGTGTTGATTGCGGCGATCGTGGTGTTCTCCGGGAAGGCCGCGCCGCTGGCCTTGGTGGGCGACATGTTTGCGGGCAATGCGGCGGTCTGGATCGGCGGCATCGCGTTCGCGCTCTCGATCATACTTCTGTACCGCTGGATCAGCCGGTTGAGCCGTACGTTGAATGGTTGATTCCTCAACGTTCAAAGAGAGCAAGTAGTCGTGATCGAACGCAGACCCTTCGTCAGCCTCGGCGGAGCCAACCATGGTTGGCTCGATGCCAAGCACCACTTTGCATTCGCCAACTACGCCGATCCCAACCGCATGGGTTGGGGCGCGCTGCGCGTGTGGAATGACGACACGATCGCGCCGCACAGCGGATTTCCACCGCATTCACACGCGGACATGGAAATCATCACCTATGTGCGCGAAGGCGCGATCACGCACAAGGACGATCTCGGCAACGAGGGACGCACCAAAGCGGGCGACGTACAGGTCATGAGTGCGGGTACGGGCATCACGCACGCCGAATACAACAACGAGTCGGTCGCAACGCGCATTTTCCAGATCTGGATCATTCCTGACCAACGCGGCAAAGCGCCTTCATGGGGCGCGAAGCCGTTTCCGAAAGGGAATCACTCTGGGCGTTTCGTCGCGCTGGCCAGCGGTTTCGAGGACGACGTCGATGCGTTGCCGCTACGCACCAAGGCTCGGGTGCTCGGGCTCAGCCTGAAGGCGGGCGGCGTCACTGACTACACGTTTGCCGCGCATCGTTACGGCTATCTCGTGCCCGCCAAGGGTGCGATCGAAGTCAACGGCGTACGGATCGACGCGCGCGACGGCGCGGCGATCCGCGATGAAGCCGAGATCAAGATCAGGGCGCTCGAGGACGCGGAAATCGTGCTGGTCGATTGCGCGTAACCGGGTTGCGGCGCCGCGAACAAAACAGACCTGTCCGAAAAAATGGCTGGATCGCAAGACGGACCAATCCAGCTCAGTACGGCCGCTGCCCTGAATTGCCCGGCGGACTGTAATCGCAGACGATGAAATACCAGGTGGGAAACTGCGCACCAAAAGGACTATTGATCGTACACATCGCCTGTCCACATCCGACTTGCGTGGTCGATCGCCAGACGATCTGGGTGTAGTGTCCGCACTGCTTCCCCGCGGCGCAGCTGTTCGACGGGTAATCGTAGTCAGGCGCTTCCTCCGCCCATGCGAGCGAAGCACTTGCGAGGGTCGGCGTGAATCCCGCGCCCGCGTAGATATTCTGACCATAACCGCTGGCGCCGCCGTGGGCGTAGTTGCATCCATTCGCCCACGACTGCGCTGTCGCCGCAATGGGTGAACTCCACGTCAGTATCGGGATGCTCGGACTTGCAGCTGGAATCACGGTCTTGCGCGCGCAGTCATGGACCTCCAGCGCGTCCAACGACGCAGCATCCGTCGTGCCAAGGTTTTCGAGTCCATCAAAAAACAGGCAGTCGAGAAATATCGCGTGCGCCGGGATCGGCGCCATCAAAACCAGCAGTGCAAACAACGCGTTGCGCATCGCCAAGTCTCCGTCAGGGCGGGGCCAGCTTACTGCGCAGGCGGCATGATGTCCGCCATTCAATCGCGGTGTGCAAATCGACGCGGATCGTTCCAGCCCAGCGCCCATTCGCAGCCGATCAATTACAGCAGACGGCGTCCCTCGGACGCGCTGGCGATATCCTGCGCCAATGCGTTGCAGCGTTCGCATTGGCGCAGGAAAGGGTCACAGAGACTTCAGGTATTGCGCGACATCCTCGACGTCCGTCGGCGTCAGGCCCAGTGACTTTCGCGTGTTGTAGGTGTTGACCACATCCTGCAGCGTGGCCGCGGTTCCGTTGTGGAAATACGGCGGATGCTGCCAGACGCCCTTGAGCGGAGCAGTGCGGTACATCTTCGTTGCGGTTCGAGAGGCGTAGCTCGGGACGCCGGCCGGTTCGGGCTCACTTACCACTTCGCTGGGTGCGTGCAAGCGCAGGTTCGCGTCGGTAAATTCCGGTCCACTATGGCACACGGAGCAACCTGCGGCGCCGTCAAAAAGAACCTTGCCACGTGCGGCGGCAGCGCTATCGAAGCTGCCGATTGGTGCGGGTGGCGCGGCGATCGACAACTGGTACTCCTGCAGCGCGGGCAGCTTGGCTGTAATCTGGTCGTCGCTCCCGTTCGTGATGTTGACGCCAGTCGTGCCGATGCGCAGGTCGGTAAAATTGCCGTGGCCGCCCATCTGGGTGACGCCGACGTAGCGGTTCCAATACGCAAGGTCATCGCCGTCGCCGGTCGCAATGACCCGGTGAATGCCGCGCAGGCCATACGCTGGCGAGATCACCTGGGGACCGTTGATGCCATCGATATTGAAGCGTGGGTCGTACATGCCCGGTCCCCACGAGTTGTAGACGGCCTTCTGCGCCGCGCTCAATGCGGGCGAGAGGGCAATGATCGCACCTGGGTTCAGGTCGCGGTTGGGCCATCCGTCAAGGCGATGGCCGATGCCCTTGGTGAACGAATCGTCGACGGTCGAATGACATAGCGCACAGGTGATGCCGACCCGCGTCAGCGTGTCCTTGCCATTGACCTTCGCGACCGTGCCTTTGACGCCGACGACGGCATCGAGACCAATCAATGCCACGGTCGTATCCGGACTGGTCAGACTGATGCTGCCGTCGACGATGCCTTGCACGACGGCAGGCGGCAGCGCATCGACATCGACTTTGAGGCCGACGGACAAGGCCGTAGTCGGATCGACCGCCGTGCCGATGACCTGATCCATGTGCAAGGCATCGGTCCACTGGGTCTCGTCACCGAACGTATCAAAGCGGAAGATCTGCTTGCCTTGTTCGAGGAAGGCGAGGTCCGCCGTTGTGGAGAAAGTCCAGACAAAGTTGCTGGCCAAGCCCACACCGGTTGTGTCTTTGACGCCGGTGCTGATTGTTGCCGTACAGGTGACGTTTGCGGGCAGTGGCTCGACCACCAGATCCTGTGGCAGGTTGGTGGTGGGCAACGCTGGCGCCCGTGTGAATGTGGCTTTCTGTGTTCCTGGATCGTAGGCAATGCTCCCCGGGATCGCGGTTCCGGTTGGACACGCCAGCATGAAATTCGCGGCTGTCAGTGTCGAGGCGTTCATTGCGTGGTCGAAATTCACGCTGATGGTGGTAGTGTTGGGGACCAGCGTTGACGCATTGGCCGGCACGGATGCAACAACCGTTGGGGTGATCGGGGCGGGCGCGTTTGGATTGTTGCTGCCGCCACTGCCACTGCATCCAACGATGCAGGCGCCGAGCGCAATCGGCACCAGCCGACGTGATGATCTGATGATGTGTGCGAACGTTCCCATGTGCTTTCCCTCTTGATTGGGTGCAGCGGGCCATGGCACGAACGATTGCGTCCGCACCTTGCTGGCAGATCCGTTGAATGACGGCGCGGCGGACTGCAACAGCCGCCACGTTCTTGCTGCCACACCGCGCGCGCAGTGGGGTTTCCAT
>JBDTWV010000182.1:0-5733 GCA_040006495.1 Dokdonella sp. | reverse complement strand
CGCGGAACAGGTCGGCAAGATCCTCGACCGTGCGTTCCGCCTCCACCGGACGGGTGCGGATCAGGCTTGCGATCGTGTTCATGCTGTTGAACAGAAAGTGCGGCCGGATGCGCGCCTGCAATGCATCCACCTGTGCCTTCGATGCGGCCTGCACGCGTTCGCGCCACAGTTCGAGCACGAACAGGTAGCGCAACAATGCGGCGGCGATCAACGCGCAGATCGCGGTGTTGCCAATCACGAAACGCAGGCTCGATCCGACCGGCACGCTGAGCTCGAGGCCGAGCGCCTGATCCATCTCGCATACCACGGCGCTGGCGAGCGCGGTCACCAGCAGGCTGGCGCACCAGGCGATGATGAAACCGGTGCGTACATCAAGGCCTTGCAGCGGTCGCCGCAGTGAACACAACACCACCGTGTTGAGCAGCGCCAGCCATTGCACATAGACACTGATCACGCCCAGTCGCGGCAACCACGGCCGCAAATGCGGTTCCGGCGCGAGCACGATCACCAGCGCAACCAACTCGGCCACGATCGTCACCGCAAACAGCGTTGGCGCGCTGCAAAATTGCGGTAGCCAGTTGGGTGTGGTGGCGCTGCGCTGCTGCACCGGCTTCCCCGTTTGTTTCCGTGTGTGGTGGTGGGAGCGGCGCAAGCCGCGACAGGGTGTCTGATTTCGCCGAGAGCATCGCGGCTTGCGTCGCCCCCACTCACTGCTTCCAAGCGTTCCCAGATTAGCAGGATGCCAAATCAAGCGGCTGCGGCGAAGCGTGCGCCAAGCCACGCGCGCAAATCCACGAGTTCTTCCATGCACACCGAATGCGCCATCGGATAGGTGTGCCACTGCACCGGGTAGCCGAGCGCCTTGAGCGTATCGCGGCTGCGTTCGCCGAGCGTTGGCGCAACGACGTTGTCGAGGCTGCCGTGACCCATGAAAATCGGCAGGTCCGAGTTGGCAGCGCTGCGTTCCTCGCTGGTCTTCGCGGACATCGGCAGATAGGTCGACAGCGCAACGATGCCGCCGAGCTTCGCTGCATGGCGCACCCCGCCCGCGAGCACGATCGCGCCGCCTTGCGAGAAGCCGGCCAGGATCACGTGATCGGACGCGATGCCGCGTTCCACCTCGCGCGCGATCAATTCGTCGAGCTGCCCGATTGACTCACGGATGCCGACCTCGTCCTGCTTGTCCGCAATCTGGACGCCGTGGATGTCATACCACGCCCGCATCGGCATGCCGTTGTTGATCGTGACCGGTCGCACCGGCGCATGCGGAAAGACGAAGCGCAACGGCGGCCATGCGCGATCGATCAGCTCCGGCACGATCGGCGCGAAATCGTTGCCGTCGGCGCCGAGGCCGTGCAGCCAGATGATGCTGTGACGCGGTTTCGACGCGGTTTCGTTTTCAACGCAGGGCAGGGGCATGGCGGATCTGTGCGATGGGAGGCCCGGCATGATGCCATGCACAGCGGCCTGGCTTCATCCAGGCGCGCCGGCCGCGCAGCGTTTTGCGCGGGTGCTGACTTTTGGCAGGTCGCGCCCCGTTAGGCAGCCGCTATGCTGCGCGCTTTGCCACGCCGTTCCGGAGTCAACCGCATGCATTGCGCGCTCGTCGCCAGCCTCGTCATCCTGCTTGCCGTCCTTGGCTCACCTGCGCAGGCGGTCACTCTCGAACAATCGATGGCCAATCCGGACTGGATCGGATCGCCGGTCGAGGGCGCGTACTGGAGCGTCGACGGGCGCAGCGTCTACTACAACATCAAGCAGACGGGGTCGTCGATCCGCGACCTGCATCGTATCGACCTCGCCGATGGCAAGGACATGATCGTCGGCCCGCAGGCGATGGCGAACGCCGACGGCAGCGGCGCGGTGTTCGATCGCGCGCGCACCCACGCTGCGTTCGTGCGCAATGGCGATGTCTTCATCCGCGACATGGCCAGCGGTCGCCTGACCCAGGTCACGCGCACGCCGCAGCACGAGTCATCGCCGCAGTTCTCGGCCGATGGCCGCGCTTTGCAGTACCGCAGCGGTGCCGACTGGTTCATCTACACCATCACCGGCGGTGTCACTGGCCCTGCCGCGATCGTGGTTGCCGACAAGGACCCCGACGCGAAGGAGCCCGACGACCTCGGTGAGATGCAGTTGCGTTTCTTCTCGACCTTGCGTGACATCAAGGCTGATCGCGATGCGCACAAGAAACACGATGACGAGTTCGCCAAGGGCGATGCAACCCGTGCGCCGCAGCCGTTCCACATCGGTGACGACGTGAAGATCGAAGCGACCTCGCTGTCGCCCAATGGCCGCTCGCTGCTCGTGGTCACCTCACCGAAAGGTTATGACGCGGGCAAACGCGGCAAGTTGCAGCGCTTCGTGACCGATTCCGGTTACGAGGAACAAGAAGCCGAGCGCACCCGCGTCGGTCGCAACGATCCGGCACCGCAATCGTTGCTGCTGCTCGACCTGGCCAAGCACGAACAGCACGAACTCGACATCGCCGATCTGCCTGGCATGCACGACGACCCGTTGAAGGCGGTGCGTGAGGAAAACGAGAAGGCCAAGCGCGCGAGCGACAAGGACGCCAAAGCGGACAAGAGCGCCGACGCGAAGAAGAACGACAAGAAAGATGCAAAGAAAGACGACAATCCAAAGTCGCGCGCGGTGCGCATCGCCGCCGATGCCGAAGATGGCGGTGGCGGCGGCATCGCATGGAGCGACGACGGCTTGTCGCTGGCGATCCAGATGCGCAGCATCGACAACAAGGACCGTTGGATCGCGAGCGTCGACTTCACGACCCACAAGCTCGTCAACCAGCATCGCCTCACCGATCCGGCCTGGATAAACTGGAACTTCAACGAGTTCGGCTGGGAAAGGGACAACCGCACGCTCTGGTACGTCTCCGAGGAAACCGGATACGCACAGCTGTATGCGAAAACAGCCGGTGGCAAGGCGACGGCGCTGACCCACGGCACGTTCGAGGTGTCCGAGCCGGTGCAATCGGCGGATGGAAAATGGTTCTATCTGCGCTCGAACAAGCAGGCGCCGTTTGCCTACGACGTCTACCGAGTCGCCACCGCGGGCGGCACGCTCGAACGCGTGACCCGTGTCGAGGGCCTCAGTGGGTTCGCATTGGCGCCCGATGGTCGCCAGCTTGCAATCGTTCATTCCAGTTCGTACGTGCCGCCGCAGCTTGCGGTGGTCGGCGTCGATGGCGCCGGCGCGCCGCGCGAACTCACCGATACGCGCACGCCGGACTACAAGGCGCTGCAATGGCCCGCACTTCAAATTGTCGAAGTCCCGTCGTCACACAGCAAACAGCCGATCTACGCGAAGCTGTACAAACCGAAGGACTTCGATCCGTCGAAGAAATATCCGGCCGTGCTCTTCGTGCATGGCGCGGGTTACCTGCAGAACGTGCGTCGCGGCTATACGCCGTATTTCCGCGAGCAGATGTTCAACAACATGCTGACCGACCACGGCTACGTCGTGCTCGACATGGATTACCGTGCCAGCGAAGGCTATGGCCGCGACTGGCGCACCGCGATCTACCGCAACATGGGCCATCCGGAACTCGAAGACCTGATCGACGGCGTGCACTGGCTTGAGAAGAACGCCGCAGCTGACCCCAAGAACGTGGGTGTGTACGGGGGCTCCTACGGCGGCTTCATGTCGCTGATCGCATTGTTCCGTGCACCCGATGTGTTCAAGGCCGGTGCCGCATTGCGCCCAGTCACCGACTGGACCCAGTACAACCACGAATACACGTCCAACATCCTCAATGATCCACAGCTCGACCCGATCGCGTATGCGCGCTCCTCGCCGATCGAGTTTGCCGACGGCCTCAAAGGTCACCTGCTGATCGCGCACGGCATGATCGACGACAACGTGCTGTTCGAAGACACCGTGCGCCTGCACCAGAAGCTGATCGAGCTGCACAAAGACAACTACGAAGTCGCGGCCTACCCGATGGAGCGTCATGGATTCGTCCACGCCGACTCGTGGCTCGACGAATACAAACGAATCTTCAAACTGTTCGAAACCAACCTGAAGCAGTAATCGCGCCGCTTGTCTTGGTGGGAACGCCGGAAGGCGCGATGCCGCTGGCCTTCCAGAAACCATCGCGGCTACCGCCGCTCCCACCAAGCCGACGATACATTGCGCTCCGCCGCTTGGCTCAGAGCTTGGTGGGAGCGGCGGAAGGCGCGAAGCCTTTGATGTTCCAGGACCCATTGCAGCTGCGCTTACTTTGGTGGGAGCGCCGGCAGGCGCGATGCCTTTGATGTTCCAAGAAACAATCGCAGCTGCGCTTGGCTTGGTGGGAGCGCCGGCAGGCGCGATGCCTTTGATGTTCCAAGAAACAATCGCAGCTGCGCTTGGCTTGGTGGGAGCGCCGGAAGGCGCGATGCTTCCCAATCGGCCAAAACATCCTCCCTTCCGAAGCCTACGGCCGCTCAGCGATCCAGCGGGCTGATCACACCACCTGCGCCACGATTGAGTACATGCGTATAGATCTGTGTCGTCGCCACATCTTTGTGTCCGAGCAGTTCCTGGATCGTGCGAATGTCCTGGCCTGCCTCAATCAAATGCGTAGCGAACGAGTGACGCAGCGTATGTGCGCTGAGCGGCTTTGCTATGGACGCCGTACGAGCCGCACCCTTCAGCGCGCGAGATAAAATCGCATCATCGAAATGATGGCGTCGCTCAGTCCCGTCAAGCGGATCGCGCGAACGCTGCACCGAAGCAAATACGAACTGCCAACCGAACTCGCGTGCAGCGCGTGGATACTTGCGCGCGAGCGCGTACGGAAGCCGCGTTGCGCCGAATCCGGCAGCCAAATCGGCCTGATGAATCTGCCGCGCGCGTTCCACCTCGCGTCGTAAGGGATCGGCCAGTGTGCGCGGCAGCATCGTGCGGCGGTCCTTGGCGCCTTTGCCCTCGCGTATGGTGATTTCGAAACGTTCGAAGTCGATGTCTTTCACACGCAAGCGCAAACATTCCATCAAGCGCATCCCGCTTCCATACAGCAGACTCGCGATCAGCCACGGCCGGCCATCCATCGCGGTCAACAAGCGTCGCGCCTCGTCTTGCGAAAGGACCGTGGGTAGCCGCTGCGGACGCTTTGCACGCACGACACAGTCCATCCATGGCAGTTGAATGCCGAGCACCTCTTTGTACAAAAACAACAAGGCTGCGAGGGCCTGATTCTGGGTGCCGGCGGCGACTTGGCCATCGACTGCCAGTGACGTAAGAAATTGCTCGACCTCAGGACCTCCCAACTCGCGAGGATGACGCCGCCCGGTCGCCATGAT
This sequence comes from Dokdonella sp., assembly GCA_040006495.1. Taxonomy (GTDB): domain Bacteria; phylum Pseudomonadota; class Gammaproteobacteria; order Xanthomonadales; family Rhodanobacteraceae; genus Dokdonella_A. The sequence goes on along the minus strand of JBDTWV010000182.1, from coordinate 433 downwards.
GAAGCGTCTTATCCATGCCGTGTACGCCTGCTCGGTCCGCAAACTGTAATGTTTTACCCGCAGGCGGCTGCGTACTTGATCCATCAGGCGCTGCGGTGAAGGTCCCGCCACGGCTGCTGTTACACCCACATTTTTGTCGCTGTAATCCATTACGCCCTCACATCCGTGGTGTTGCGCGCCATAGTGAGCGCCCAAGCTCCGAAGGGAGCCGGCCAACGTCTTGATCCGGTGTAGGAAATCGACTTGACGAGACGCCGTCCACCACTGAACATGCGGCGCAACACCCCGAATCCGGGGTCTACTTAGCGTTATACCTTCACAAACGAAGCTCTATTTTTTGGCGTTGCTTCACGGAGCTTTCTGCACATGTTGCGCGCGTCGCTTCGGCTGCATCACGGCGCGTTCCGTTTTCCGTCGCCGTTTCATCGCAACG
>JBDTWV010000181.1:0-5738 GCA_040006495.1 Dokdonella sp. | reverse complement strand
CCCTGCTGCGCGGTTTCCGCGTTCAGCTTTTCCTCGAGCCACCGCGCATACGCGATGAACGCGCGCTCGAGCGCCGCGCGCCATCGGAATGCGCGCCACTGCTCGAGCCCCAACGCTGCAAGTACGGCTACGAAGTTCATGGGCGGCAACCGGTCCGTGTCAGCTTCGAAGTTCCGGCCGATCGCGGAACTGCTCGAGCGCCTCCGGGTTGGCGAGCGCCTCGAGGTTCTTCACCGGCAAGCCGTGAACGACATCGCGCACCGCGAGCTCGACGATCTTGTTGCTCTTGGTCCGCGGGATGTCGGTCACCTGCACCACCTTGGCCGGCACGTGCCGCGGTGTCGTGTTGGTGCGGATGTGCTGCCGGATCCGGTCGGTGAGCGCCTGATCCAGCACGATGCCGTCCTGGAGGTGCACGAACAGGATCACGCGTACGTCGCCGACTTCACCGGGCGGCCAATCCTGGCCGATCACGAGACTCTCCATGACCTCCGTCAATTGCTCGACCTGGCGATAGATTTCCGCGGTGCCGATGCGCACGCCGCCGGGATTGAGCGTCGCGTCGGAGCGGCCGTAGATGATCACACCGTCGTGTTCGGTCAGCAGGGCATGATCGCCGTGACACCAGACGTTCGGCACACGCTCGAAGTATGCGGCGCGGTATTTCGCGCCGTCAGGATCGTTCCAGAACATTACCGGCATCGATGGAAACGGTGCGGTGCAGGCGAGTTCACCCTTTTCGCCGCGCACCGGCTTGCCCGCGTCGTCGAGGATTTCGACCTTCATGCCGAGACCGCGACATTGCAGTTCGCCGCGGTACACCGGCAATAGCGGACTGCCGAGCGCGAAGCAGGAAATGATGTCGGTGCCGCCGGAGATCGAGGCGAGCAGTACCTTTTCCTTCACGTCGCGGTACACATAGTCGTAACTTTCCGGCGCGAGCGGCGAGCCGGTCGAGAGAATCGTCTTGAGCTGCAGCAGCTTGTGCGTCTCGCGCGGCTTCACGCCGGCTTTGTCGATCGCGGAAATCCATTTCGCGCTGGTGCCGAAAATACTGATGCCGACTTCGTCGGCGAGGTCCCACAACGCGTTGCCGTCCGGATGCGAGGGCGACCCGTCATAGAGCACCAACGTCGCGCCGACGCTGAGGCCCGACACGAACCAGTTCCACATCATCCAGCCGCAGGTTGTGTAATAGAAGAAGCGGTCTTCGCGCTTGAGGTCGGTGTGCAGCACCAGTTCCTTGAGATGCTGCAGCAGCGTGCCGCCGGCGCCGTGCACGATGCATTTCGGTACGCCGGTCGTGCCGGACGAATACATGATGTAGAGCGGGTGATCGAACGGCAGCGCCTCGAAGTTAAGTGCGTGATCATCGTCGCCAAGAAAATCGGGCCACGCGACAGCGCCGCGCAGCCCTTCGAGTTTGAGCGCCTCACCACTGTAGGGAACCACGACCAGCCGTTCGACGCTCGGCAGTTCGCCGAGCACGCTGCGGATCTTTTCAAGACAGTCGAAGCGCTTGCCGCCGTATCCGTACATGTCAGCGGTAAACAGGACTTTCGGCGCGATCTGGCCGAAACGGTCGACCACGCCACGGATGCCGAAATCTGGCGAGCACGACGACCACGTCGCGCCGAGCGATGTTGCTGCGAGCATCGCGATCACGGTTTCCGGGATGTTCGGCATGAAGCCGGCGACACGATCGCCAACGCCGACGCCTGCCTGTTTGAGCGCATGCGCAAGCCGGCCCACCTGCGCATGCAGTTCGGCATAGGTCAATTCGCGTTTGTGGCCCCATTCGTTGCGGAAGATGATTGCCGCGCGATCATCCTTGAAGCGCAACAGGTTCTGCGCGAAGTTGAGCCTCACGCCGGGAAACCAGTGCGCGCCAGGCATTTTCTCGCGATCGATCAGCACCGGCGTGAATTCACCTTGTGCGCGGATGCCACAAAATTCCCAGACCAGCGACCAGAATTTCTCCGGCTGGCGAATCGAGAACTCATAAAGCGGCGCGTAACTGCCGATATCGGCGTTACCGGTACTCTCGCGCACGAAGCGTTTGAATCGGTGCAGGTTGGCGCGTTCGACGCGTTCGGGGCTTGGTTCCCAGATCGGTTTGTTCACGGACGCTCCAAGGGTGGTTGTCATGCTGTCCTGCACTTCACAAAGTCGCCGATGCGGCCCGGTTGGACGATTATCAGGCAACGAGCACGACGCTGCCAGCCGCCGAAGATGCGCGCGCGCCGGTAGTGCTCCTGCGCTACCGATATGCCGGCCATCAATGGACATAAAAAAACGCCGGCGCGAGGCCGGCGTTCTTCAACCAATGCGGCGAACCACTCAGCCGATCAGGAGATCTTTTTCTTTCTTGCCGGCGGCGAGCGCAGCGTGGAACCAGCGTGGGCGCTTGCCGCGGCCGCTCCAGGTCTGCGCGTGGTCCGCCGGGTTGCGGAACTTCGCCTTGACCTTGGCGCGCGTCTTGCCACGGCCACCTGTGCGACCAAATACTTCGTCAAGTCCTAATCCTTCGGCCTTGACCAGTGCGTTGATCTTGTCGCGCAACTTGGCGGCCTTTTCCTTGACCAGATCTTCCTGACGCGCCTTCGCGCGCACGATCAAATCCGCGAGCTGATTGTGATTAAGTGACTTGAGATCGATTGCCATGTGGGGGTCATGCCTCTGCTTAGGTTTGTCCGGCACATCGCATGGGATGCACGGGTGATGGGGATTGTCCGACGATTATATTAGCACCGGAGTGCGCCAGGGGTTTAAGGCTCACCCTTCAAGTGCGCATGGCATATGGCAAATAAATGCAACCTGAAACCGGTCTGCTTGTACAAAGCGACCGGGATCAGGCAAACAAACCAAGCAATTCGTCGCGTCCGATTGCGTGATTTTCGCTTTCGCAGCGTTTACGGTATTCGAATGTACCGGCAGCGAGCCCGCGCTCGCTAACCACAATGCGGTGTGGAATGCCGATCAATTCCATGTCCGCGAACATCGGGCCTGGCCGCATCCCGCGGTCATCAAGCAGCACTTCGATACCACGCGCGGACAGCTCGTCATACAGCTTCTCAGCAGCTTCGCGAACCTCGGCATTTTGTGCGCCGTTGATCGGGCAAATCGCGATTTTCCAAGGCGCCATCGGTTCCGGCCAGATAATGCCGGCTGCATCATGATTCTGTTCGATCGCCGCAGCGACGATACGGCTGACGCCGATCCCGTAACAACCCATTTGCATGACGCGCGCTTTACCGGAGTCGTCGAGCACGGTGGCGCCCATCGCTTCAGCATATTTCGAGCCGAGCTGGAACACGTGGCCGACTTCAATGCCGCGTGCGATCTTCAATATTCCGGCGCCATCCGGAGAGAGATCACCTTCGACGACTTTGCGGATATCCGCCACGCGCGTGACGCGTGCGTCGCGATCCCAGTTCGCGCCGCGGTAGTGTGTGCCATCCTGGTTTCCGCCGCACACGAAATCGCCTAATGCGGCGGCGCTGCGATCCACGATGACTGGAATGGAGGCAGGCAATCCAACCGGTCCGATAAAGCCGGGGCGTGTACCGGTGGCCTTGACGATTTCCGCTTCATCGGCGAGCGTCGATTCGCCCGGTAATTCGGCGAGCTTCGCCGCCTTGACCTCATTGATCTCATGATCGCCGCGCACACACAACGCGACGAGTCCATCGATGCCGCGCACGAGCAGTGTCTTTACGCACTGTTCGGGTTTTACATCGAGGAACGCACTGACCTCGTCGATGGTTTTCTGGCTGGGTGTGGCTACGCGCTCCAGTGACGCGGTGGCGTCGGGGCGCGCAGCGCGAGGTGCGACCGCTTCAGCCATTTCCACATTCGCGGCGTATTCCGAGCTGGTCGAAAACGCAATGGCATCTTCGCCGGAATCAGCCAGTACCTGAAATTCGTGACTCGCATTGCCGCCGATTGCACCCGTGTCGGCCTGCACCGCGCGGAACCGCAAACCAAGCCGCGTGAAGATGCGCGTGTAGGCGGCATACATGCCCGCGTATTCGCGCTCCAGGCATTGCGTGGTCAGGTGGAACGAATACGCGTCCTTCATCAGGAATTCGCGTGCGCGCATCACACCGAAACGTGGCCGGATTTCATCGCGGAACTTGGTCTGGATCTGGTAGAAATTGACCGGCAGCTGCTTGTAGCTGTTGAGCTCGTGGCGCGCGAAATCGGTAATAACTTCTTCGTGCGTCGGGCCATAACAATAAGCCGCTTCCTTGCGGTCCTTGATCTTGAGGAGTTGGCCGCCGAATTTTTCCCAGCGACCGGTTTCATCCCACAGTTCCTTGGGCTGGATCGACGGCATCAGCAGTTCGATTGCGCCAGCACGATTCATTTCCTCGCGCACGATGTTCTCGACCTTGGACAGCACGCGCAAACCGAGTGGCGACCAGGTGTAGATGCCGGCGGCATGCTTGCGGATCATGCCCGTGCGCAGCATCAATCGATGACTGGCGATTTCAGCGTCGGCGGGAACTTCCTTGACGGTCGCAAGGTGAAAGCGGGAAAGGCGCATGGGCGGTTTCAAACGATGGCAGCGGAACCGTCAATAATATCAGGACACGCTGCGTGCACCGTATTGGCGATGGCCAATCAAGCTGTTCGTGGGAGCGGTGGCAGCCGCGATGCCGTTTGAAGCACCTACGCGACAGCATCGGGCCTTTCGAAGCTCCCACAAATTCCCAGTCAGACGGTGTTTGATGAGAACCACGCAGTCGCCACCACTTTGGAGCCATTGGGTGGTGTGAGCCGCAGCGCCAACCGGTGCGACAGCAAAACTGCCCGCAAAGCGGCGCTTCAGTTGGTGCAGAACAACTTGATCTGCTGGTTGGCCTTGTCGACCTGGTTCTGGTGCGCCTTCACGGCGTCCGCACTCGGCGCAACGCCCTTCGCATCCGGCGCCGGTTTCTGTGCGTCGAGCAGGGTCGAGTTCTTGCGTGCGATCTCACAGTTGCGCTTGATGTCTTCTGGCGCATAACCGGCGGCGGCGGCCAGTGCGGGACCTGCGGACTTCGCATCGACCGCTGCAGGCGGCGCGGCGTCGTCGAGTGTGGTGACGCCACCTTTCACCTTCAATTTCTTCGATTTGGTGATGTTCGCGGGCGGCGGCGAATCGGAAAAATGCTTGACGCCATTGGCGTCCGTCCAGGAATACATGTCGGCGGCCGCAGCGGGGAGGCACACTGCCAGCGCGGCGATCAGGAGCCAGGTAGTTTTCATTTGTCGGGACCTTCGCGTTCGCCCTTGCGCCCAGGGTGGCGCATGCGGATGCGCACTGGATAACATCTGCGCGGACAAGACACAAGTAGAAACGCCATGAATTGAGGATCACGGTACACTTCGTCATACATCTTGACGTGGCCGCAGCTCTGTATGGACGACGCCTCGACTGCCCGGCGCAAACCGCCGCGTGGAATCTACCTGCTGCCGAACCTGTTCACGACTGGCGCCATGTTCGCGGGCTTTTACGCGATCATCGCCAGTATCGGCGGCCGCTACAGCGAGGCCGCGATTGCGGTATTCGTCGCGGCCGTACTCGACGGCCTGGACGGACGAATCGCCCGTCTGACCAATACGCAAAGCGATTTCGGCGTCCAATATGATTCGCTGTCAGATCTGGTCAGCTTCGGTCTGGCGCCCTCGCTGGTCATGTACACCTGGTCGCTGTCGGCGCTGAAGGCCTATGGCTCGGGCTGGGGCAAGCT
>JBDTWV010000180.1:0-5751 GCA_040006495.1 Dokdonella sp. | reverse complement strand
AACCCTGTTCAAACCCATGGTACGTGGGATCCAATCGAACACGACCAAGCGCAGCGTCGGCCTCGGCCTCTATATCGTCAACGAGATCGTTCGCGCCCACGGCGGGACCATCGATGTCACCTCATCGAAGTCGGCCGGAACGCGGTTCACCGCGAGATTCCCGATAGTCCGGCGTGCACGTGGAAGAGCACGGTGAGGTTCAGCTCTCCCAGACAGAGTGCGACTGGCCGCTTATTGGACCGATGCCGTAGAAAGCTGAATCGCTTGCTTCAACGGTCGTTGAGAGAGCGTATCGCCGACAATAGGTTGGGCGTTCAACCTGATTCCGGGTCGCACGTGGTTCTCTAGCAGCGAGTGACAGCGCAGCGGCGCTGCCCGTGCGTGTTGTGAATGGAGTCGTCGGTGCATGGTGGGCTCGAAACCACTATCTAAAATTGGGATTTGAACGGCAGCACGAGCTTCTCGCCGAGCCTTTCCTTCCACGAGCGGTTCTTCCACATATCGAGGGAGTAACGCTCGCTTCTTTCGAGATCCTCTTCGAAGATCGTCGTCATTCGATCCGCGAAAGCGCAGTCATACACATTGAGGCTCGCCTCGTCGTTGATCTGGAACGACCGCATGTCAAAATTCGTCGAACCTACCGACACCAACTCGCGATCTGCAATCAGCATCTTGTTGTGAATCATGGTCGGTTGGTACTGATACATCTCAATGCCCGCAAACAGCAGCGGCTCCCAGCTCGACTTCGAGGCCAACCGGGTGGCTACGGAATCGATGTGCCGACCTGGCACCAGGATGCGCACCCGAACTCCACGCTGCCGCGCCGCAACCAAGGCGTGCGACATGATGTCGTCGGGGACGAAATAAGAAGCGGCGAGGTCGATACTGTGCACCGCCGCCGCGACCACCATCAGATACATGAGATGCATGCTTTCGCTGCCGCCTTCAGGCGAACTCTTGAACAAGTTTGCATCGAGCGCACCTGCGCGGGAGAGCGCGGGGAAATAGCCGGCGCCATTGACCAGCTCGCCGGTCATTTTCAGCCAGTTGTCGTTGAACGCCGCTTGCAGTTGCGCGACGACGGGTCCCTCGATGCGAAAATGCATATCGCGCCAATGATCGGGATCCTGAGCGCTCCCATCCCACTGATCGGCAATGCCAACTCCGCCCGTGAAGCCGATGGTGCCATCCACCACCAGCAACTTCCGATGCGTGCGATTGTTGAAGCGGCTCAGGTTGAACCAGCGCAGCGGCCGATAGCGTTCCGACTGTACGCCAGCGTCACGCATTCGCCTGAACAGCGCCTCGTCCATCTTTGCGCCGCCTACCGCGTCGATGGTCACGCAGACCATCACACCGGCGCGGGCGCGCTCGGCCAGCGCATCGCAGAACATCTTGCCGACCTGGCCGGACCAATAGATGAATGTCTCGAACGTGATCGATGTCTTCGCGGCCCGAATCGCTTCCAGCATGGCCGGAAAGATCTGCTCCCCGTTCTCGAGGTCGCTGACAAGATTGCCGGACACGATGGCAGGTCCAAGCAGCACGCTCATTTCGCGCCGGAATTGCGGATCCGAGATTGCGTACTTGTTCTGGACCTGACGCTTCAATTTCCTGGGTGTACGAAAGTTCAGGGCCAGCGCTACCACAATGATCGTCACAGCGACGGTTATTAAAATCACCCAGATCACTTTTGCACCCCGACAGTTGCCATCTAGTTTCTCCGATTATGGAGTCCACGTGTTGAGCCACCCCGTTCTCGATTCCGTTCTTGGGTGCCAAGGTTGATCAAGGAAGTAAACCCGACCCTACTTTCGGCGCTTCCCGATTGAATTCGACGCTACGCTTGACGTTGTCGCTGACCCGCCGCTGCCATCCAGGCGACGACCGGAACAGTTGCAGCGCATTCGAGGCAGCCAGCGGTAACGCTTTCAGTGCACCCACGAGGGGAGCGGCGGAGACCGCCGGCGCCGCGAAAACATCGGTGCGATTTCCCAAATCGCCGGTATTGGTCTGCACGAAGAACGGCACGAACGTATTGCCGGCACTGCCTATTGCCTGATAGTCGCCAAGAAAATACGCCGACGGCCCGCCTTCGGATGCCTGTGGCGCAATAGCCAGATCGAATGGCCCGGCAATCTGGCTTTCCTGCCACTGCACGCCATTGGCCGAACGGACGAGCCAGTAATCGGTGTACAGGGTTGCACGATCGCTGGTGTCGCTGCGGAAATCGTAATAGCTCACGCCTACGGTTCCATCGCCGAGAACATGCACGCTTGGCAAGAACGCCGCAACGGCTGCATCGCTGTTGACTTGCGCCGGAACGGACCAGGTTGTACCGCCATCGTCCGAGTGCGACAGGGCAACGCCATCGCGGACGCCGCTACTGAATCGCGAATCCTGCCAGACAATGTACAACTTGCCACCGTTGCCAACATCAATCGACGGTGCCAGGGAACCGTCACGCACTCGTGTGCCGGTATTGGGGTCACTGGTGCCGACCGGCAATTCGTCAGCGATTTTGATCGGCGCCGACCAGGTGACTCCGTTGTCGGTAGAACGGATGACCGCGAGTGAGGCGCTCGAGCTGCCACCGCTGGCAGATTCAATTTTGCTGAACAGAACGATCAGGGTTCCGTTCGGCAACACGACGGTCAGGTTACCCAGCGTCTGCGCGTTGGCACCAGGATCGTAGATCGGCCGAGCCGGCTCCCATGTCGCGCCGCCGTCAGTGCTGCGCGCAAATTCGCTGGGACCAGCCGTCGCGCTGATCAGCCGATCCCAAACTGCGTAAACGTATTGCGGGCTGACCCGATCGGCAGTAATCGAACCCTTGTCGTTGAATGATCCCTGACCGTCGACGATCAGCGTTTGCGTGGGCGTCCAGGTCATGCCCCCATCATCGGAGTGCGTCGCCAACATCGCACTGGACGAGCCTGGCTGCATGGCGTTGCCGCTGAATGCCAGCGCAAGTGCGTGAAAACGTCCGTCCGCGGCAACCGATATCCACGGATCGGTCGCGCGAGCGTAGTCGCCGCCATTGGCGGGGGTGCCGCCGGCGCAACGAGAAAATGGCAGCGCGTGTTGGGTCCACGTCATGCCGCCATCCGCGGAGACGCCGGCGACGATACCGCGGGCGCCGCCGTTCGACCACCGGTCCTGCTGCCAAAGCCCGACCATGCGCAAATTGTTGACCGGATTGATGGCCAGCGTCGGCTCGACCTCAGCGTTCGCGTAGAGCGTGCCCGCCGCAGCCTCGCCATCGCAGTTGGCAGTGAATGGAGTCGCGGCCGAAGCGCGATACTGCGGATTGAGCGTCGGAATCGGCGGCGGGGGTGGCGGCGGCGGGGGCGGCGGGGGCTGAGTGGTCGTCGGACTGTTCGAGGACCCGCCGCCGCACGCCGACAAAGTCAGCAGCGCCGTTGCCAGAATTAGTACGGTTATGGACGTTATCTTCATTGCCGTCTTTCCGATTGAACGACAGGAGCAAGTGTAGTCTCAGACCACGCAAGAATTCGTGGCTCGTAAGCCGGAGCCTGAGTCGCAGGTTCCCCTCGTCTTCATTGGCGCCGACCATATGCCTGCGACCATCTTTGCGACCGCGCATGACCACTTCGCGCTGGCGGCTTTCGATGCCAATGCCATCGACTATCTTCTCAAGCCGTTCGCCGAAGAGCGTTTTGCCAGGTCCGTTGCAAAGGTGAGGCATCGCATTCGTACCGCGCCTGTGGTCAATTACCGGGAGCAACTCGTCGCCCTGCTGGCGAAACCTGGCAGCGCCAGAGCGTATGTTGACTGCCTCCTGGTGAAGGTTGATGAATCGCAGCAGCTGATCAAGACGGCGGACATCGTGCACATCGGCGCGGAGCGGAACTACGTCAGGCATTCGTCCAGCGTGCGTCCATGCGACGGCCACGACACCAATGGGCCGCAGACTAGCGCGGATACCCTGCGTCGCGGATCCAGTAGGTGCCATTGCTCCAGTCGATGCGATGCCCATGCTGGCTGATCCGACCCTCGATCACCTTGCCGTTCCAATTGGTCGTGATGCGATGCCTGTGGTCAAACGAACCGCTGGCGGACTGGCCACCTTCGTTGCGCACATCGAGGCTGTCCCCGCGCTGCTGGATGGAGCATCGCTTCGAATGGTCTCCGTTCGCGAACCAGGTGCCGCTGAGTTCTGGAGTGTTGCCCGGCTCGCTGGAGCCCCCGGTTCGGCAACGCGCCCACATGGTTCCGTTGGACCAGTTGATCTGGCTGCCATTCGGGCTCAGCGTACCCACCACGAAGTTCCACTGCGGCGCCTCAATCTGGTTGGAACCCTTCAGGCGACCCATGGACGTGTTGCCCCCTTCGTTGGTCAGATTGATGAACGACCCGCCCCCACTGGCTGCGACGGATGTCTGTTTCGACGGATCGCCCTGCGCACACCATGTACCGAGGAACGGCGTAGCTTGCGATGACTCCGCAAAAGCGGTCTGCCCGAGTGGAGCAGCCAGCGCGATACAAATGAACAACATACAAATTGTGCTGAATGCAACGGATACCGCGGGCGTCCGTCGCGCGTCACCCGAAGCGTCATGCATGCGTCTCATGGCCACTCCTCCGAAATAATCGCGTGCGGCGCCGCGCTTGGCACCGCGTCGCGCCGAGCATACGCCGCCCTGAGCGTTCCGGCGCGGGAGAGTTCGGTCTTGCGGCGCAACCACTGCAGCAATAATCAAGAACGGGATCGGGTTCGCTTGTTTAGAAGTAAACTCTATTCCGTTCTTACTGCCCCTGCCCTTCCCAGCGCGCAAACACCGCGCCATGCGGCAGGCCGACGCCGGTCCATCCCTGCGGCCAGGTACGCCGGTCAAAGCTGATCCCGACTTTGCCGTCGACATCACGGAAGCCCTCGTCCATGGTCAGCGCACCGCTGCCCACATCGAATTTGAGCAGATACATCCGGTTGTCCTTCGGCGAAGCCGGCGTGGCCACGAGGCGACGGGTTTTCGGATCCCATGCGGTCCAGTGCGGACCAAATCCTGCACTGACGGTCAGCCGCGAGACTTCCACCGGCCGCGCACCATCGGCTATATCCAGCACGATGAAACCGTGGATCGCCGGCACGCTCTGCACAAAGTAGTGGCCGATGATGGACGGTACGCCGCAGTCCCGGCCTGGAAAGGTGTAAACGAGTCTCGACGTCGGATTGGCGCTGGTGATGCCGGTGATGCGCTCCACGCCGCAGGACAAGGTCTGCACATAGACTGCGTCGTCGGCACCCGCACGTGGCTCCTCTGGATTGATGTGGCTGACACGGTACTTGCCTACGTCGAAAAACGCGGTCTTGAGCAGCTTGAGGTCGGACAGGCGCCATACCTGATAGGTGGAGCCGTCGACGTCTGCCGCCATCATTGAGGAGTTGGTCGACACTACACGATCGATGCGCGGCAATACCACCAGGCTGTAGGGCATCAGCAGTGCGTCAGGAAAGGCGGCATCGGCATTGCTCGCCGACCGCACCAGCTTGCCGTGGTCATCGATCTCGACCAGACCGCCGCTGACGCCCATCGTGCCTTCATGTTTCGCGTGATGATCATGCTGGAACGACGCAAGCACGTGTCCGTTCGGTAGCCGAAGGAACGAATGCGGATGGGAAAAACCCGCCATGTCGCCAAACGACGCGGTGATTGTCGGGTGCAAAGGATCATGCACGTTGACGATGAAGCTGCGCCCGGCATCGTGGTCGTTGGCAAACAGCATGCC
>JBDTWV010000179.1:0-5789 GCA_040006495.1 Dokdonella sp. | reverse complement strand
CCGCCGCTCCCACCAAGCATTGCGTCGCGTGTCGTTCGTTGTGGGAGCGCCGGAAGGCGCGATGCTTCAAGGCGCAGTGGAATGCCGACGAAGTTCGCGGCGGATCGAAAGGCATCGCGGCATCCGCCGCTCCCACCAAGCATTGCGTCGCGGTGCTGTTCAGATCCCGGCATACCATTCATAGCCCTGGTCTTCCCAATAGCCGCCTTTGCCGCCTTCGATGTCCCCGAACGATTCGACCAGGTCGATCGCCATGATGTACTTCGCCATTTTGTAGCCAAGTTGGCGTTCGATACGAACCCGGATCGGTGCGCCATTCGCGATCGGCAACGGCGCATCGTTGAGTTCGTAGGCGAGGATCGTCTGTGGGTGATGCGCATCGTCCATGTCGATGCTTTCGTAGTAAGTTGGCCCCAGCGGATCAAGCCGGTCGGCGCAGCGGAACACGACATAACGCGCCTTGGGCAGCACGCCGGCGCGAACGAGCAAGCTGGCGAGCGACACGCCTTTCCATTTGCCGATCACGCTCCATCCTTCGACGCAGTCGTGGCGCGTGATCTGGGTGCGGGCCGGCAATGCGCGCAATTCGTCGAGCGATAGTGTGAGCGAATTGCGGACGAGTCCTCCAATCGCCAGTCGATAGTCGCGGAAACCGTTTGTCGCGAGCGTGCGGTAATCCGGATCATCGGGATCGGTGCTGCCGTTCGCCTTGAACACAGGCGAAATATCCGCCTCGGTGAACTCGCGTGCGAGCGCGCTGCGCGGCGTCAGCAGGTTTTGCGCTGCCTGGGTCAGCTTTTCAGCGCTCGCAAGCACGGCCTGCGTCTTCGGTTGCTGGGATAGCTGATCGCAGCCTCCGACCAAGATCGCACCGGCCACGCTCGCGGCTTGGCGAAGAAAGCCTCGACGTTCACTTGCGCTCATGGTCGTTCTCCAATGCCGATGGCTTGCGTGCCATCGGCACCCGGTATCGGCCCGTGATCATCGAGCGCAATTCGTTGGCGGCGCCGCTGACCACGATCTCGAACAGGTGCACGAGAAGAAACGCGACGAACAGCAGCGCAATCACAAAATGGATGGTGCGCGCGGATTGCCGGCCCCCAACCAGATCGACCAGCCACCCGAGCACGGTATCCATGCGCGGCGACATCGCCAGTCCGATCAGCACCATCGCCGGGCCGAGCACAAAGATGACGATCAGATAAGTCAGCTTCTGCAGCACGTTGTAACGCGTTGCCGCCTCGCCATGTGGATGGCGCAGCAGCGCGTGATCGACGATCGAGCGACCGATGCCGCGCCAATCACTGCGCGTGGGCACGAGAACGCGACGGAAATGGCGCCCGATCAGCGCGTAGGCGGCATACACGATTCCATTGAGCACGAACAGCCACGCGAAGAAAAAATGCCAGCGCCGGCCCATCGTGAGCCACTGCGGTCCCGGGATCGTCAGCCACGTCGGAAAGCCACGCGGCTGGAGTTCGCCATCGACACGCGACGCACCGAGCACGCCGGTCGTATCGAATGCGTGTCCGAACACGGTGGTGACCCCCCGCGGCTCGCCGTTTGCGCCCTGCTGGGCGTCAAGTGCGAGCACTGGTGCATCGAAATGCGAGCGCTGCCCCCAGTACAACGCAGGATGCGCGTTGAATATCTGCAGGCCGCTCAACAACAGGAAGAACATTGCGACGACGTTGATCCAGTGCATGATGCGCACCGGCAGCCGATGCCGATGGATCACCTCAGGCAGTGGCGATCGGCTGGTCGGTCCAGTCATTCGATCAGACATTCTCAGCTGCTCCGCTGCGCTCGCTGAAGGCATTGCCATCAGGACCGTATCGACGGACTTTCTATTTCACGTGGATCGTGAACTTTTTCGATACCAGCGGCGGATCGAACTGCACATGTCGCGCGTCGCCGAAATCGAGTTGCAGGGTGTGCGTGCCTGGCTCCAGATGGATCGTGTCTTCGGTCTGGCCCTTGCCATAATGCTTGTGCGTCGCATCGTTCGGGATCGGCGCATCCAGCGGCGGCAACTCCTTCGCGTCGATCAACAGATGATGATGGCCGCTGTTCGGCTTGAGATCCCCTGCCGGGAGTACCCGCATACCTTTCACGCCGAACTTGACGACGACGTCTTGCCCCACGTGGACACCGTTCTTCGGTGCGATGAAAAAGACCTTCGCGCCATGTGGCGCCTTCTCGCGCGCCATCACGACGGGTGCCGTGGCGATATGTATGCCTGACGGATGCGTACCTTGTGCAAGGGCGAGTGAGCTGCCCGCCAGCAACAGCGCGGCGGCGATGATCGGGATCGGGCGCATGGTCCTGCTTCCTTTGTCGAGCCAACCGGCATCATAGTCCCGCGCGCGTCGACGCGATTGTCATTCGCGCATCCGACCCCATGTCGAGCCGATCCTGAATCCGCCATCCCCATGACCGAAGCCCGACCTGCCAGCCTGATCAACGTCTTCCGCCGCCTCTGGCCACAAATCTGGTTGTACCGGGCACGCGTAGGCACCGCGCTGGTCTTCCTTGTCCTGGCCAAGCTCGCCAACATCGGCGTGCCGCTGATCATGAAAGACCTGATCGACAAGTTGGACGTGAAACCGGCACCGCTGCTGATTCCGCTGATGCTGCTGGTCGCCTACGGCGCTCTGCGACTGTCGACGTCGCTGTTCCAGGAATTGCGCCAGATCGTATTTGCGCGCGTGCTGGCACGCACCTCGCGAACGATCACGTTGCGCGTCTTCGAGCATCTGCATGCGCTGTCGCTGCGCTTCCATCTTGACCGCCGTACCGGTGGTGTCGCCCGCGATGTCGAACGCGGCATGACCGCGACCTCGGACCTGCTCGACTGGACCATCTACACGATCCTGCCGACCCTGCTCGAAGTCGCACTGGTCTGCGGCATCCTGATCGCACGCTTCGACTGGACGTTTACCGCGATCACGCTGACTACCCTCGTGTTGTACATCGCGTTCACGTTCTCGATCACCGAATGGCGCATGCGCTACTACCGCGCCGCGAACGCGGCCGACACCGAGGCCAACGAGCGTGCGGTCGACTCGCTGCTGAACTACGAGACGGTCAAGTATTTCGGCAACGAGCGCCATGAATTCCACCGCTACGACGCGAGCCTGATCAACCTGGAAGAGGCGACCGTGAAGAGTCTCAAGACCCTCGCGGTGCTCAATATCGGCCAGGCCGCGATCATCGCGACCGGGCTGACCCTGCTGCTATGGCGCGCGGCCGCCGGGGTCGTTGCCGGCAGCATGACGCTCGGCGATTTCGTTCTGGTCAACGCGTTCCTGATCCAGCTCTCGATACCACTCAACTACCTCGGCATGGTCTACCGCGAGGTCAAGCAGGCGTTGATCAACATCGAACGCATGTTCGTGCTGCTCGGCGAGCAGCGCGAGGTCGAAGACATCCCCGACGCACCGCCACTTGCTGTGCGCGGCGCTGAGATACGCTTCGAGCACGTCGACTTCCACTACGACTCGGCACGACCCATCCTCGGCAACGTGGACTTCCGCATTCCGCCCGGTCACACCGTTGCCGTGGTCGGCACGACGGGGGCGGGCAAGTCCACGCTCGCACGATTGCTGTTTCGCTTCTACGACGCCAGCGCAGGGCGCATCACGATCGATGGCCAGGATATCCGGGAAGTCAGCCAAGCCTCGTTACGCGCTGCGATCGGCATCGTTCCGCAGGACACCGTGCTGTTCAACGACACGATCTACTACAACATCGCGTACGGCCGACCGGACGCCAGTCGCGCCGAGGTCATCGCCGCAGCAAAGGCGGCGCATATCCACGCGTTCATCGAATCGCTGCCGGACGGGTACGAAACCGGCGTCGGCGAGCGTGGATTGAAGCTCTCTGGCGGCGAGAAGCAACGCGTCGCGATCGCAAGGACGTTGCTCAAGAAGCCGGCGATCCTGGTCTTCGACGAGGCGACCAGCGCACTGGATACGCGCACCGAGAAGATCATCCAGGGCGAGCTGTTTGCAATCGCACGCGGGCGCACCACGCTGGTCATCGCGCACCGGCTGTCGACCATCATCGATGCCAACCAGATCATCGTCCTCGAGCATGGCCACATCGTCGAACGCGGCAGCCATGACGAGTTGCTCGCCGAAAACGGTCGCTATGCGCAGTTGTGGACGATGCAGCAGCGTGAGCGGACCAGTGCGGCCGAGCCGACCGGTATCGTCCAAGCCTGACATTCTTCGTCAGTTTTTCCCGTTCGAGCGATCCGGCGCACCGGTTTGCGCGCTCTGTACCGCAGCCGCAGCCGGCACGGTCCTTGCTATTATTCCCCTGCTCGTCAACCGGGACTCCTCCTTGAACACTCCTAAAACCCTGACCGTATGCATTGTCGGCGCCGAACCGGGGGTCGTCACTCGATTCAGCGCGCTGCTCGAAGAACAACGCAAACGCCTGGATACTCATTGGCACCTCGCCGACTATGCAAAAGCCGACTTGCTCGTGGTCGACACCGACTCCCTGTACGGCCACATGGATTGGCTGAAGGCCTGCGCAACTGGACGCCTCGTGGCCAGCTGGAGCAGTGCTTCAGAAGCCGGCGATGCGCAACTGCGCCTACCAAAGCCGATTGTCGTCGATGAGCTCGTCACCTTGCTCAACTTCGTCAATTCGCAATTGAACGGCTCCGCCGTGAAGGCTGGCACGCCAGCACAGCCACCCGTGCCAGCACGCCCGAGGGTCGAGACCAGTGCAGCAGTGCAAGCTGCCGAACCTACGCCATCCAAACCGGCCGAAGCACCGCGCGCCGCACCAGCGCACGCCACCGTCGAACCACCTGCACCGGCATCCGTTAGCGTACCCGCGCCCGCTTCCGCACCTGTCGCGCAGCATCCCCGTGGCATGCAACTGATTGACCTGTTGGAGACTGATTCGCCGCTGAAGGGCCGTTTACGCCTCGTTGCCGCGGACCTGCCAACGTTGTGGCTTGATCCGCATCATCGCACTTGGCACACCGAATCGACCCTCAAATCGTTGTCCGCGTGGTGCACACGCGAACTCAGCAGCCTCGACGTGCAGAGCGTCGACGACGCACACTTCCCGACCATCACGGCGAAAATGCCGGGACAACCGTATGCACGTCTGAAATGGCTCGCACACCTTGTTCATGGCGAAGGGCGCCTCGATCCCGATCTGGACGTGAACGCGCGCTACAAGCTCGCACGCTGGCCGCAGAGTGAGCGCGAGTTCCCGAAGCATTTCCGCATCGCGACGATGATGCTGAAGCAGGCCGCATCACTCGACGAGATCGCCGCACAAGCGGGAGCTACAATCGGCGATGTTGCCGACTTCATCAATGCGTATCATGCGATCGGCTACATCGAGCAGGATCAGTCCGAATCAACGCAGGATGACGCGCGGCGCGGTGGCCTGTTCGGCCGCAATCGGAAAGTTTCGACGAGTTGAGCGAATTAAGTTGACGTAAGGGCGGCGGGTCACTATTCTCTCGCGCCTCGTCCCGGGGCCATAGCTCAGCTGGGAGAGCGCTACAATGGCATTGTAGAGGTCGGCGGTTCGATCCCGCCTGGCTCCACCAGATCAGCTTGGATTTCTCTGCAAGTCCCCATCGTCTAGAGGCCTAGGACACCGCCCTTTCACGGCGGACACAGGGGTTCGAATCCCCTTGGGGACGCCAAGGTGAATCGCGAATAAGGTAGAATGCACACGACGTGCATGTTTGAGCGAGAAATGTGGAGCGGTAGTTCAGCTGGTTAGAATGCTGGCCTGTCACGCCGGAGGTC
>JBDTWV010000178.1:0-5797 GCA_040006495.1 Dokdonella sp. | reverse complement strand
CAGCCAGCCCTCGGCGTCGTCGAAGTTCATCACGCAGGTAACCGAGCCCTTGATGCCCATCTTGTGCTCGATCGAACCGCAGGCCGCCGCGTTGCGGTTGCCGACGGTTCCATCTTTTCCGACCTTGAATTTCGGCACGATGAATAGCGAGATGCCCTTGACCCCGGTCGGCGCATCCGGCAATCGTGCGAGCACCAAATGCAGGATGTTGTCGACGAAATCGTGTTCGCCCGCGGTGATGAAAATCTTGGTGCCGCTGATCCGGTAGCTGCCATCATCGACCGGCTGTGCGCGGGTCTTGAGGAGGCCGAGGTCGGTGCCACAGTGCGGCTCGGTCAGACACATCGTGCCGGTCCATTGGCCGGATACGAGTGGTTTGAGGAACACCTCGCGTTGCCAGTCCTCGCCGTGGTATTCGAGCGCGGATGACGCGCCATGCGAGAGCATCGGATAGTTGCCCCACGACAGATTCGCCGCGTCGATCATTTCCTTGAATGCGGCGCCGATCGTTTCCGGCAAGCCCTGGCCGCCGAATGCCTCGCGTGCGGTCAAGCCAATCCAGCCGCCGTCGACATATTTCGCGAACGCATCTTTGAAACCCTTCGGCGTGCGCACGCTGTGGGTAGTGGCATCGAAATGGCAGCCTTCCGCGTCGCCACTCTGGTTCAGCGGTGCGAGTACCTGTTCGGCGAATTTCGCGGCCTCATCGAGTACCGCGTCGATCACGTCGCGCGTCGCGGTTTCACATCCGGGCAGACGGCGGTAGGTGGACTCGACATCGAGCACGTCGTAAAGCGCGAAACGCAAATCAGCGAGTGGGGCGGTATAGCGGGCCATGGCGGTCTCCGGGTTTTCGTCGTTCCGGCGCAGGCCGGAACCTTAGTGTGTTTGGATCGGAATGTTGCTGCGCTCAGCGGAACGTGTGCGGCACGCCCGGCACCGGCGACAGCCGGCTCGACACGTCGATCTTGAACTGTGCCCTCGGTTCGCTGGTATTGATCGTGCCGGTTAATTGGTACGCGAAGTTACCGCTCACCGGAATTTTCGTGCTGGGGCGCAAGGTCGCCTCGATCACGTCGCCACTGTTGCCGACGATGTCGAGGTCGGGCGTGAGCGTGATCTGGCCGGCATCCACGCCTGCAACCTGGAACTTCGCGTCGAACGCGCTGTAGTGCATCGACATCGTGCTGAAATTCTGGATGCGCAGCGTAATCTTCCAACTGCCATCGGCCTGCACCGCCAGTTGCTGGATGCTCGCGGTCGAGGGATGGACTTTCCTGACCGGCTCACTCGAACAGGCAGTCAGGATGCAGGTAAACGCGACCAACGCGGAAAGGTGGAACAGCTTCATGGCGGCCTCAAACGATCGTTCGAATCAGGCGCCTAGCCTATCCAATTAGACCCGTGGCGCAAAGCGGGTGCGCCGCGGCCACCCGTTTGAACAGACGGCGGCGCCCGATCCTCTATTGTGGGAGCGCCGGAACGCGCGCAGCCGTTGCGCGAACGGCATCGCGCCTTTCGGCGCTCACGAAAAGTAGGCGTTTGCTTCTCGTCGATGCAGACGCAAGTCAACCCGATTCCGAACGCGACGACGCGGCAGAAGCCACGCGCCGCGCGACGAACTGCGCGATCGGCATCTGGCGCACGATGCGGCCCGCGCTCAGCCGTACGACTTCATCGGCGAGTGCGCCGACTTCGTCCGCTTGATGGGTCACCAGCACCGTGAATACGCGTAGTTCGCGTTTCAGCCTGCGCAGGTAATCGAGCACTTGCTTGCGCGCCTGCGCGTGCAGGCCGGTCAGTGGTTCATCGAGCAGCAGCGCGCGTGGATGGGAAAGTAGTGCGCGCCCAATCGCCACGCGCTGACGCTCGCCGCCTGAAAGCGTGAGCGGACGGCGTTCGAGTAGAGAGTTGAGTTCGAGCAGGTCGACGATCGTCGCGAATTCGATCCCGCTTTGTGGGTTGCGCGCGTCCGTTCCGTACAACAGGTTGCGACGCACGTTCAGATGCGCGAACAAGCGCCCGTCCTGGAATACATAGCCGATGCGGCGTTGTGCGACCGGAACGCAAATGCCCTGCGCGGTATCGATCAGGCATTCGCCATCGAGCGCAATGCGTCCCGACTGCGGTGTGAGCAGTCCCGCGATCGCATTCAGCACGCTGGTCTTGCCGGCGCCGGAATCGCCGAACAGCGCGAGTGTGCGCGCGTCGGAGCGAAATGCCAGATCGAGTGCCAGATCGGCGTACGCGTGGCACAGCGACAATTCAATCACGATGCGATCTCCGCCACGGTGCGCCGGCGGCGATAACGGCCGCGCCTGCTGCCGCCGCGAACGCGACGATCAGTGACACGATTGCCAGACGGTGCACGCCCGGCATACCGCCTGGAGTATTGAGCAGTTCATAGATTGCGATCGGCAGCGTGCGGGTTTCGCCGGGGATGTTCGAGACGAAGCTGATCGTCGCGCCGAATTCGCCGAACGCGCGTGCGAACGCGAGCACGCAGCCGGCTGCGATACCGCGCAGCGAGAGCGGCAGCACGATCGTCGTGAAGCGCCGCCACGCCCCCGCGCCAAGCGTTTCCGCGGCCGCTTCGAGGCGTCGATCGACATTGTCGAACGCGACCCGGATCGACAGCACCAGCAATGGAAAGCCCATGACCGCGGCCGCGATGACCGCACCGGTCCAGCGGAACGCGACCACAATGCCGATGCTGTCGAGCGCGCGCCCCAGCGGACCGTGCGTGCCGAACAACGCCAGCAGCGCGTAGCCGGTGACTACCGGCGGCAGGATTAGCGGCAGAAACAGCAGCGCTTCGAGCAGCAGGCGTCCGGGAAAGCGCTTGCGCGAAAGCAGCCACGCGAGCCCGAGCGCGAAGGGAAGTGCGCCGATCACACTGAGCAGGCCGACGCGCAGGCTCAATGCCAGCGCCTGCCACTCGTCGGGTGCAAGTGCGGTCATCAGGAAGTGGTCTCAGAGCGTCTCGTGCGAGGTTGGAGCGCCGCAAGGCGCGATGTGCATGCGGTTTCAGTATGCAAGCGCGTCCCGGCTGCCGCACTTTCTAATGCGGCGCGTCGAAACCATATCCGCGCAAGATCGCCTGTTCCGGCGCACTGCGCAACCGGTCGAGCAGTGCACCCGCGGCAGCGGATTCATGGCCAGTGACGATCGCGATCGGGTACACGATCGGTGCGTGGGTATTGTCCGGAAACGTCGCCACGACGCGAACGCCGGATTCGGACACGGCGTCGGAACGGTAGACGACACCGAGCGGCGCCTCCCCTCGCGCGACGAAATTGAGCGCGGCGCGCACGTCGTCCGCGGCGACGATCCGCGCCTGGACACTGCTCCAAACATGCAGTGTGGTCAGCGCCGCCTTGGCGTACTTGCCGGCCGGTACGCTGTTCGGCTCGGCCAGTGCAAGGCGGCCTTGGGGGCCAAGCGCGCCGACCAGATCGAAGCCGGGCGCGATCGCAAGCTGGGCCGTGCTGTCTTGCGGCGCGATCAGCACCAGTGCGTTGCCGACGAGGTTGGCGCGCGAGGCGGCGATGATCAGCTTGCGCGCGGCGAGCCAGTCCATCCAGTCCTGATCCGCCGAGATGAACAGCGCCGCTGGCGCGCCAGCTTCGATCTGCCGGGCCAGTTGCGAACTCGCCGCGTAGCTCACCTTTACCTTGCCAATCGCTGCAATGTCCGGACGCGCAAGAATCGTATCCAACGCCGGCTTGAGGCTCGCCGCGGCGAATATGAGCAGGTCATCCGCACGCGCGCCGGCGGGAGTGAGCCCTGCGCAAGCGAGCAACAGCCACAACGCGCGTCGGAATCGGGTGGCGCGGGGCAAACGAAACGCCATGGGCGAGGACTCTGCAGCAGGAAGGCGCGAACATACCGCGTCCGATGTGTGCGTGTGAATCGATCGATCCTGTCGGGCCGCCGCTGTGGCAACGAGGCCAGCGGGCAAGCATCCACGATGCACGTACCGAAATATGCAATCAGGTGTTTCGTCGGCGAACGCGTGTAGTCGTGTAGGAAATTTGCGCATCGGCGCAAGGATCCATCGTGGATTGTCCGCGCGCTTGTTAGCATGACGCAATGGCATCCTCCGCTTTGCAGATTCTCCAGTCCGTCTTCGGCTATCCCGCGTTCCGCGGCGAGCAAGCCGCGATCATCGACCACGTCAACGGTGGCGGCGACGCGCTGGTGCTGATGCCGACCGGTGGCGGCAAATCGCTGTGTTATCAGATCCCGGCGCTATTGCGCGAGGGTTGCGCGGTAGTGGTCTCGCCGCTGATCGCGCTGATGCAAGACCAGGTCGATGCGTTGCGTCAGCTCGGCGTCGAGGCCGCATTCCTCAATTCCAGTCTCGACGCGCAGTCGCAGCGCGAAGTCGAGCGCCGTTTTGCCGATGGCACGTTGAAGTTGCTCTATGTTGCACCGGAGCGGTTGCTGACCGAACGTTGCCTGGACCTGTTCGCGCGCGTTCCGATCGCGCTGTTCGCGATTGATGAAGCGCATTGCGTATCGCAGTGGGGGCATGATTTTCGACCCGAGTATCGGGCGCTGACGATCCTGCACGAGCGCTTTCCGACGATTCCCCGCATCGCGTTGACTGCCACCGCTGATGCGCCGACCCGACGCGAGATCGTCGAACGCTTGTCGCTCGAATCAGCGCGCCAGTTCGTCGCGAGCTTCGACCGCCCGAACATCTGTTATCGGGTCGCCGAGAAGGATGATGCGCGCGGCCAGCTCAAGGATTTCCTTGGCGCGCACCGCGGCGCTTCCGGCATCGTCTATTGCCTGTCGCGGCGCAAGGTCGAGGATATCGCGGACTGGCTGGTCGAGCAGCGCGTCGCGGCATTGCCGTACCACGCCGGCCTCGAAGCGCGGGTGCGCGCGACCAACCAGCAACGCTTCCTGCGCGAGGATGGCATCGTGATGGTCGCGACGATCGCGTTCGGAATGGGTATCGACAAACCGGATGTGCGCTTCGTGGCGCACATGGACCTGCCCAAAAGCATGGAAGGCTATTATCAGGAGACCGGCCGCGCCGGCCGCGACGGACTGCCCGCCGATGCGTGGCTTTGCTACGGCCTCGGCGACGTTGTCACGCTGTCACAGTTCATCGCGAAGTCAGAGGCGGGTGAGGAGAGAAAGCGTGTCGAGCGGTCCAAACTCGATGCGCTGCTCGGCTTTGCCGAGACCACCGCGTGCCGGCGCCAGCGCCTGCTCGCGTACTTCGGCGAAACCTTGGCCGAACCTTGCGGCAATTGCGACAACTGCCTCGATCCTCCCGAGACTTGGGATGCGAGCGTGGTCGCGCAGAAGGCATTGTCATGTGTGTACCGCACCGGCCAGCGCTTTGGTGTGACTCATCTCACCTCCGTGCTGCGTGGCGAGCCTGACGAGCGCATCCGTGCCCTCGGTCACGACGTGCTGAGTACGTTCGGCATCGGCGCGGAATTTGACAAGCAGCAATGGCGCGGCGTGTTTCGCCAACTGGTCGCGAGCGGTTTGCTTGCGCCGGACGACGAGGGCTACGGCACCTTGCGCCTGACCGCGACGAGTCGTGATGTACTGCGCGGGGCGATCCCTGTGCACCTGCGCCGCCAAGCCGACCGCAGTGAGCGCCGCGTCAAACGCCAGAAGGGCCGCACCGAGCGCAGCCGCGCCAGTCTCGACATTGCGCCGCACGAGGCGCCGCTGTGGGACGCCTTGCGCAGCCTGCGCGCGTCGTTGGCCAAAGAGCAGGGCGTGCCGGCCTACGTGATCTTCCACGATGCGACCCTGCTTGCGATGT
>JBDTWV010000177.1:0-5800 GCA_040006495.1 Dokdonella sp. | reverse complement strand
CCCGCAACCGCAGCAGTTGGTGCTCATCGGCAAGGGCGATGGACATTCGTGGTCGATGATCTCGCCGCAGCAGTATCAGTTGCTGAGCGGCATCGCCGGTGTGCAACGCATCGGCACCCAGTTTCCTCCCAAGGACGTCAACGTCGCCGGCGGCGGCGAGCCTGATCTGGTCAGCGCATGGCCGGTTGACGCGGGCTTGCTGCCAACCACCGGCGTCACTCTCACGCTCGGGCGAAATTTCAGCGCCGAAGAGGATCGCCCGCATGGGCCGCCCGCGGCAATCCTCGGTTACGCATTCTGGCAGCGTCATTTCAGTGGCGATGCCGGCGTGATCGGCCGCAGCGTGCTGATCGATGGTGTTGCGACGCCGGTCGTCGGCGTGCTGCCGGCAACGTTCCGTCTCGATGGCGCGCCTGATGTATTGCTGCCACTCGCGCTCGCCGCCGGTAGCCGCGACAGCGCGACCAATCTGCTGGTGTTCGCGAGGCTGACTCCGGGCGTCTCGATCGAAACTGCCAGCGCGGGGTTCGACGCGCGCCTGCAGACACATGCGAGCGAGCTCGGCTTTGCCAACGCGGCCTGGCATCCGTGTTTCTCCGTGACAACGCTCGCGCAGAACCTAGGCGCAACCGCACGCCCGATCTTGCTGCTGTTCTTCGGCTGCGCTCTGTGCGTGTTGCTGTTGGTCGCGATGAACTTGTCGAACCTGAGGCTGCTGCGTGCGATCGTGTGCAGCCTCGCGAGTGCAGTGCGCGCTGCACTTGGCGCGTGGATTGCGCAGCTGGCATTGCGCGCACTCGGCGAAGGCCTGCTGATCGGCGTGTGCGGTGTCGCGGGCGGATTGCTGCTCGCCGCTGCTGCACTGGGCTTCGGGCGCGCGTGGTTGCCGCAGGCGTGGATAGCACCGCAGTCCGCACTGTTCGGCTGGCATGCCTTCGCGCTCGCCATCGTCGTCGCCGCGTTGGCGGTCGCGATACTCGCCGCGCTGTTTGGAGTCTGGCGCGGACTCGGCGCCGCGAGCGCGCGCGAACTCGTCAGCGGTGGCCGCGTCGGCGCGAGCGTCACTTCGCAGCGTTTCGGACGCGGAGTGGTCCTTGCACAAGCCGCACTGGCGACGCTGTTGCTGGCCTCCTCGGCCCTGCTGGCTCACTCGCCATCGGACTAGCCTTGGGCTTGATGATCGCGTTGGCGCTCGCACAGCTCATGAAAGCGCAACTGTTTGCCATCGACACCACCGATCCATTGGCGCTGGGCCTCGCATTGGCGACTATCGTGGCGGTGGCGTTTAGCGCTTGCTGGCTTCCCGCGCGTCGCGCCGCTCACGTCGACTCCGCCGTCGCATTGCACGACGAATGACTTCCCTTCCCCACGGACAGACCCGCCATGATCCATCTCGAAAATATCGAAAAATCCTATCCGCTCGCCGGCGGCCGCAGCTGGGTGTTGCGCAACATCAATCTCGATATCGGCGACGGCGAGTTTGTCAGCGTGATGGGGCCATCCGGTGCGGGCAAAAGTTCGCTGCTCAACGTGCTCGGACTCATGGATCACGACTGGCAGGGGGAGTACTCGCTCGACGGCGTCGCTGTGGAAAAGCTCAATCCCAAGCAGCGCCAGAATCTGCAGCGCGAGAAGATCGGATTCATCTTCCAGCACTATCACCTGATTGATGACCTCAAGGTCTGGGAGAACCTCGACCTGCCGCTGCAGTATCGCGATGTGCCGGCGAAGGAACGCGCGGCGCAGGTCGCCGATATGCTCGATCGCTTCAGCATCGTCGGCAAGAAGGACCTATATCCAAACCAGCTCTCTGGCGGCCAGCAACAGTTGGTCGCGGTAGCACGCGCGGTCATCACCAAACCGAAGGTGCTGCTCGCGGACGAGCCGACTGGCGCACTGCATTCGAGCCAGGCGCGCGTGATCATGGATCTGCTGCACGAATTGCATAAGGACGGCATGACCATCGTGCAAGTCACGCACAACGAGGAATATGCGAAGGAAGCACAGCGTATCGTTCGGCTGTTCGACGGCTGGATCGAGAAGGCCGTGGCATAATCTGGCCAGACTGGCTAGATAGGATGAACGCAATGAACTGGCAACTGCAAGAAGCGAAAAATCGCTTGAGCGAGGTCGTCAAGGCTGCCGCAAGCAAAGGGCCTCAGGTGATTACGGTGCGTGGCAAGGAAACTGCGGTGCTGATCTCGATGAATGAATATCGCAAGCTCGCTCCGCACAAGGAATCGCTGTACGAGTTCCTGCGCAAGTCGCCGCTCCACGGCGTCGAACTCGATATCGAACGGTCACGCGATATCGAAGACCGGGACACCGGGCTGTGAGATATCTGCTCGATACTTGCGTGTTGAGTGATCCGACGCAGCGTCGCCCGAATTCGGGGGTCAAGGACTGGTACGCGAAGACGCCGGAAACGAGCATGTATGTGAGCGTGTTGTCGATCGGCGAAATTCGCAAGGGACTGGTCAAACTTGCCAGCGTGCCGAAGGCCGCCCGAATCGGCGCGTGGCTCGACCACGAACTTCTTCTGCGCTTCGATCAACGCCTGCTCAGCGTGGATATCGAAGTCTGCAATCTGTGGGGAAAGCTGTGCGGCGAACTCCTGCAACGCGGCTGCCCTTCTCCGGTGACAGACAGTCTAATCGCCGCGACGGCCCTCACCCATGACCTTACCCTGGTGACGCGCAACGTGAAGGATTTCCAAAATTTTGACATCCCTCTGATCAATCCATGGCAATGACCCGTCCACACATCCTGATCGCAGATGACCAGCGCGACGTGCGCGAGGCGCTGCGCTTGCTGTTCAAGGCCGAAGGCGTCGATGCGACCGGCGTCGACGGCCCGCGCGCAGCGCTCGACGCGTTGCGCAAGCAGCGCTTCGACGCGGCACTCATCGACCTCAATTACACGCGCGACACGACTTCGGGTGCCGAAGGACTCGAACTCCTGCGTGATATCAAAAAGCTCGACGCCGAGCTGCCGGTGATCGTGATGACCGCATGGGGCACGATCAATGTCGCCGTTGACGCGATGCGCCACGGTGCCGGCGATTTCATCGAGAAGCCGTGGGACAACCAACGTTTGATGAGCGTGCTGCGCAACCAGCTTGCGCTGGGCCGTTCACTCGGTGAAACAGCGAAGCTAAAACGAGAAAACGAGATCCTGCGCGAGGATGGCGGCGATGGTTTCATCGCCGAATCGGCGGTGATGCGCACGGTGCTCGCACAGCTCGAGCGTGTCGCGCCCACCGATGCGAATGTGCTGATCCTCGGCGAAAACGGCACCGGCAAGGGCGTCGTCGCGCGGCGTGTGCATGCGCTTTCGAAGCGTGCGGACAAGGCGCTGGTCAAGGTCAATATGGGCGGTATCCCGGAATCTGTGTTCGAGGCCGAGATGTTCGGTCACGTGCGCGGCGCTTTCACCGACGCGAAGACCGACCGCATCGGCCGCTTCGAACTCGCCGACGGCGGCACGCTGTTTCTCGACGAGATCGCGAATATCCCGCTCGCCCAGCAACCAAAATTGCTGCGCGTACTCGAAGATGGCGAGCTCGAACGCGTTGGCTCCTCGCGCACGATGACGGTCGACGTGCGCCTGATCTCGGCCACGAACGCCGACCTCGCCGCTGATGTTGCGCGGGGGGCATTCCGCAAGGATCTGCTGTTTCGCCTCAACACACTGGAACTGCATCTGCCACCATTGCGCGAACGCGGCGCGGATATTGCGTTGCTCGCGCAGGCATTCCTTGCTCGATTCACCAAGCGCTACCAGCGCGACGGTCTGCGATTCGCGCCGTCCGCGCTGCGCGCGCTCGAAGGCTACGCGTGGCCGGGCAACGTGCGCGAACTGTCGCACGTGATCGAACGCGCGGCGCTGATGCAGGATGGCGAGATCATCGACGAGGCTGCGCTGAACCTGAAACCCGGCGCGACACATGCCTTGTCAGGCGCGGCGGCGCTGGCGGCGAGCGAATCGATGACGGTCGATGCGGCTGAGGAAAAACTCGTGCGTGAGGCGCTCGATCGCACCGGTGGCAATATCCAACGCGCCGCGACACTGCTCGGACTCAGCCGGCCGTCGCTGTACCGACGCATGGAGAAGTACGGCATCGGCTGATGCAATATCCCACTTTGAGCGCACGCGACAACCGCAGTTGGGCAATGACGAACACGATGCGCGACAAGCGATCCCACTGGAATCATGAAACGCGCATCCTCGGCGGTGCACTGCTGGCGGTTGCGCCTGCGCTCGTCGCACTCGCGGTCGCGTTGTGGTTCGCGCTGGACAATCACACGAGTGCTGCCGCTGTGCTCATTGGGGTGACACTGATCACCCTCGCTCTGATCTTCGCGATGCGACGCAGGGCGGTGTATCCGCTGTACACAATGGCGAATCTTCTCGAAGCGTTACGCGAAGGCGACTACAGCTTGCGCGGATCGCGCGCGCGCCGTGGAGATGCGATCGGTGAGGTCGTGCTGGAGATCAACGCGCTGTCGCAAACCTTGCGCGAACAGCGCCTGGCGGTCGAGGAAAAAAGTGCACTGCTCGGCAAGGTCATTGCGTCGCTCGATATCGCGATACTCGCGTTCGACGCGGACGGGCGACTCAAGCTCGCCAACCCCGCGGCCGAACGCCTGCTGGCGGCACCCTCATTCGAGCTGGGCACGCAGACCGCGCATGCGCTCGGCCTCGACGATTGCCTTGCGATCACCGACGTACGCATGCTCGAACGCAATTTCGCCGGCGGCAGTGGCCGCTGGGAAATCCGGCATGCACGCTTCCGCGAAGGCGGCCTGCCGCACGATCTGCTGGTGATCACCGACCTCAGCCGCGCGTTGCGCGAGGAAGAACGGCTGGCGTGGCAGCGGCTGCTACGCGTGCTTGGCCATGAACTCAACAATTCGCTCGCGCCGATCCGCTCGATGGCCGGCACGCTGGTCCGCCTGACCGACCGCGAGCCGTTACCGTCGGACTGGCGCGAGGACACGCAAACCGGCTTGCGGGTTATTGGCGACCGCGCCGAGGCGCTGGCGCGCTTCATGGCGCGCTACACCCATCTTGCGCGATTGCCACCACCGACCCCGCGCGAGATCGAGTTCGACGCGCTGGCACGCCGCGCGGCGCTGCTCGAACAACGCGTGAGTGTCGCCATCGATGCTGGCCCGCCTCTGCGCTTGCACGTCGATCCCGATCAAATCGAACAGGCCTTGATCAATCTGATCAAGAATGCGGCCGATGCCGCCTTGATCGGCGGTGGTCACGTGCTGCTGCGCTGGCAAGTCGCGAGCGCCAGCCTCGTCGCCGAAGTGATCGACGATGGCCCGGGTTTACCGCCGAGTGAAAACCTGTTCGTGCCGTTTTTCACGACCAAACCCGGTGGTTCCGGGATCGGTCTCGTCCTCGCACGCCAGATTCTCGAGGCGCATGGCGGCACACTCACGCTCGAAGACCGGCGCGATGCGCGTGGTTGCGTGGCGCGGCTGCAACTGCCGTTGTAGTTCGGCACAAATGCAATCATCACACCCTGTTGGGCTCGCCAATACCGCTCTTGTGGCGAACGCCACGTGTCTCTTGACGGGGCTTCTAGGGCACATCAGTCGCACGCCATGTTGCAGTGCATTTGACGGCTTGCTCGAACCTCTATAAGTTCGCCAATACGCCACCGTACGGTTCGGGAGGGGACCCAACGGCGCGCGTTTCGCTCGTCCACGCCCAGATCCATCCGACGCAAGCCAAGGATGCGTTCCCGTCGCGATGTGTCGTGGGCCCAGCATGGTTCCGTGCTGCG
>JBDTWV010000176.1:0-5808 GCA_040006495.1 Dokdonella sp. | reverse complement strand
CGATCGCGTCCTGGTTCATCATCTTCCGCAAGAAGGCATTGATCGACCGCGCGAACGCGAGTTCGGATGAATTCGAGGAGCGCTTCTGGTCCGGCGCCGATCTGGCCGGCCTGTTCAAGGACATCACCGGCAGCCCTGATCGGATCACTGCGAGTGGCGCGATTTTCGAGGCGGGCTTCCGTGAATTCGCGCGCCTTCGCCAACGCCGCGGCACCGATTCGCGCGCCCTGCTCGAAGGCGCGCAGCGTGCGATGCGGGTCGCTACCGCGCGCGAAATCGACCGGCTCGAGCAGAATCTCGAGTTCCTCGCCAACGTCGGCTCGATCAGCCCCTACATCGGCCTGTTCGGCACCGTGTGGGGCATCATGATTGCGTTCCAAGGATTGGCCAACGTCAAGGAAGCGACCATCGCGATGGTCGCGCCCGGCATTTCCGAAGCATTGATCGCGACCGCGATGGGTCTGTTTGCGGCGATTCCGGCGGTGTGGGCCTTCAATCGCTATTCGACCAGGCTCGAGCGCGTGAGCCTTCGCTACGACAATTTCGTGGAGGAATTTTCCTCGATCCTCGCGCGCCAGGCGCATCTCGAAGATGCCGCGTAAACCCCATTTGCGCCGTGTCTGCGTTGGAGATTGTCCATGAGCGTCGGTAGAACCACCCGCAAACGCCGCAAATTGAAGGCGGAGATCAACGTCGTGCCGTATATCGACGTGATGCTCGTGCTGCTGATCATCTTCATGGTGACCGCGCCGCTGCTCAATCTTGGCGTCGACATCCAGCTGCCGCAATCGGCCGCAAAGTCGATCCAGAACGACAAGGAACCGGTCATGGTCAGCGTCGATCAGGACGGCAAATACTTTCTCACCCTCGGCACGAGCAAGCGCGAACCGATCGACGCGACCGCCTTGGTCAACAAAATTTCAGCATTCATCCGTGAGAATCCCCAAGTACCTGTGCTGGTCGCAGGTGATCAGCGTGCAGATTACGGAAAAATCTACCAGGCGATGGTGTTGCTGCAGACGGCGGGCGTGCCGAAGGTCGGCTTGATGAGCCAACCGGTGCAGGCGAGCGAGGCGCGCTAGCGCGATGGAAAGCTTTACCGACAAGCTGCGCGCAATGTCGTTTGCGCTGGGCCTGCATGTGCTCGTCGTGCTCGCCATGTTGGTTGGCTTGTGGTGGACCCACGAAACCAAGCCGGTGACGATGCCGGGTCCGGTGATCGAGGCAACGCTGGTCGGCCCGACGGCGGCGCCGAAAGCGCACTCCGGTGCGACCAAGACGCGACCGACACCGGTCAAGCCAATGCCGGAGCCCGCCAAGCCCGAACCTGCCAAACCGGAGCCGCCGAAACCCGAACCACCGAAGCCTGATCCAGTCAAGGAGACCCCGGCCGAAGTGCAGAAGCAGGACCAGATCGACCAGCAAAAAATCGCCGCGCTGGCTGAGCAGAAAGCCGAGCAGCAGCAGCGCGAACAAGAAGAAAAGCAGCGCCAGCGTCAAGTGCTGCTGGACCAGGAAGAGAAGGATCACAAGCTCAAGCAAGAACAGCAGAAACAACTGGCCGACATTCGCAAGCAGCGCGAAGCGGCCGACAGGAAGGTGAAACTCGAAAAGGAAAAATTGGCCCAGCTCGAAGATATCAACAAGCAAAAGGCCGACGATTCCGCGCAGCCTGCAGCGGAGCACGAAGCTCCGCGTGCACAGACTGGCGCGGCCGGTACGGACAATAATGGACGCTACGCAGCTGCGATTCAGGCTGCAGTGACGCAGAACTGGAACCGCCCGGACAATGCGCAACCGGGCTTGCGTTGCGTCCTGAGGATCACCCAGATTCCGGGTGGCGACGTGATCGGGGTGACGATCGGGTCGCCATGCAATGCCGACCAGTTGACGCGCAATTCAATTGAACAGGCGGTGATGAAGGCTGCGCCATTGCCATATCAGGGTTACGAAAAAGATTTTCAGCGCAACCTTACTTTGAATTTCCAATACGACGGATGAGACCAATGACGATGAGCAAGGGAATCTGGAGGCGTGTGGCGCTGCTGATTGCGGGGCTGCTGATCGGGCCGGCTGCTTTCGCGCAGGGTCTGAATATCGATATCGTCAACGGCACCGCGTCCGCGCTGCCGATCGCGGTGGTTCCATTCGGTTTCGATGGCTCGGGCGTGCCACCGGCGAACAATCCGGGTGAGATCATCAACTCCGATCTCGCCCGCTCGGGTCAGTTCCGAACGTTGCCGAAGGAAAGCATAGTCGAATTCCCGACGCGTCAGGCCGACGTGAAGTTCGCGACGTGGCGCCTGCTGAAACAGGATTATCTGGTGGTCGGGCGCATGAGCGACGCCGGCGATGGAGCGATGCGGGTCGAATATGAGCTGTTTGACGTGGCGAAACAGCAACGCATTGCCGATGGCGCAATTACCGGGCAAAGCTCCAGCCTGCGCGACCTTGCCCATCAGGTCGCCGACATCGTCTACGAGAAAATCACCGGCGTTCGCGGTGCGTTCTGGACGCGCATCGCGTACATCACGGCGACGGGCATCACGCCCAATGCCCAGTACGCCCTGATGGTCGCCGATTCGGACGGCTACAACCCGCAGGTCGTGGTGCGTTCGCGCGAGGCGCTGCTGTCGCCAACGTGGTCGCCGGATGGCAAGAAGCTTGCGTACGTGTCGTTCGAAAGCGGGAATTCCTCAATCTACCTGCAGGACCTCGGCACCGGTTCGCGTCAGGTCGTGTCGAGCTTCAAGGGCATCAACAGCGCGCCCGCGTTTTCGCCGGACGGCAATCGCCTCGCGATGAGCCTGTCCAAGGGCGGCAACCCGGACATCTACATCATGGACCTGGGCAGCCGCGCGCTGACCCAGATCACCAAGCACTTTGCGATCGACACCGAGCCGCAGTGGGCGCCTGACGGCCAGAGCATCTATTTCACCTCGGATCGCTCCGGCAAGCCGCAGATCTACCAGGTGTCGCCGAGCGGTGGCGAGGCGTCGCGGGTGACATTCCAGGGCCAGTACAACGCGAGTCCGAGCATCGTGAATGCCAAGGGGTTGAAGCTCGCAATGGTGCAGGGCAACGGAAACGTGTATCGTATTGCGGTCCTCGACCGGGCGACCAGCCAGTACACACTGGTCTCGCCAGGCAGCCAAGATGAAGCCCCGAGTTTCGCGCCCAACGGAAGCATGCTGCTGTACGCCGCGAGTGAAGGTTCGCGCGGAGTGCTTTATGCGGTGTCAGCCGATGGGCGCGTGCGTCAACGTCTGGGTCTCGCCGAGGGCGACGTGCGCGAGCCTTCTTGGGGCCCGTTCCGCCAACGTTGACAAGTTCAAATAAGCAGTCGGCAAGGTTTGCCAAGCTGCCCGAAACAGTTGTATCCGCTGTCCCACAAGTCTGCCCAGTCGAAGGGAAACAATCATGAACAATATCGTACGTGTTGCACTTTCCGCTCTCCTCGTCGTTGGCGTATCCGCCTGCGCGAAAAAAGTTGTCAAGCCTACCCCGCCGCCGGTCGACAACTCGTCGACCACGGCTACGCAGCCGATGGAACACACCGGCCGCTACACGCGTGACAGCCTTGACTCCGATTCCTGCCTGCGCCAGCGCGTCGTCTATTTCGACCTCGACAAGAGCGAGATCAAGCCGGAATTCCAGGCCCAGATCGCGTGCCATGCCGAATACCTGAAGCAGTTCCCGGAAGCGCGCGTCAGCCTCGAAGGCAATACCGACGAGCGTGGTTCGCGCGAGTACAACCTCGGCCTCGGCGAGCGTCGTGGCAATGCGGTGCAGGGCGCGCTGAGCGCAGCCGGCGCTTCGTCGTCGCAGCTCAACGTGGTCAGCTACGGCGAAGAGCGCCCGGTCTGCCGCGAACATAGCGAATCGTGCTGGTCGAAGAACCGTCGCGTCGAGATCGTCTACACCGCGAAGTAAGAAACGATGATGCACTTGAAGACGAGTGCTTTCGCAACGGCGGCCTTGATGGCCGCCGTTGTCGCGTGCGCGATTCCGGCACAGGCACAGCAGCGATTGTCCCTGGGTGAGCGGGTCGACCGCCTCGAACAGCAGGCCGGTTCGCAGAGCAACAAGGGCAACGCGGTCGACCTGATCAATCAGATCTCCGAGTTGCAGTCGCAGGTGCAATCCCTGCAGGGCCAAGTCGAGGAGCTCAAGCATTCGCTCGACGAGTCGAAGCAGCGCAGCAAGGATCAATACATCGATCTGGATTCGCGCATCGGGCGCCTCGAAGGGCAGGGCGCGGGCGCGTCCGCGCCTGCCGCGGGACGCGGAGCAGCTCAGGTCACGCAGCCGGCGGACATCGATCTGGGCAATCCGGGCAACACGCCTGCACGTCGCGATACGGTCAATCCAGCACGCAACAATGCCGGCGACGGCCTGTCCGCTGCGGACCAGGCGGCGATGCCAGCCGACGGCGGCGCAAACGCGAGCGCAAATCCGGCCGTGACTCCGGGCGATGCGGCGGCGGAAACCACGGCGTACAACGCGGCATTCGCGGCACTCAAGGATGGTCGCTACGCCGAATCGGCGCGCAGCTTCCAGAGCTTCATCGATCAATATCCGAACGGGCAACTGACGGGCAACGCGTATTACTGGCTCGGTGAGTCGTATTACGTGACCCAGAACTACAAGGTCGCCGAGCAATCGTTCCGTACCTTGCTCAAGCGTTACGCGGACAGCCAGAAGGCACCCGATGCATTGCTCAAGGTCGGCTACTGCCAGTACGAACTCAAGGAATGGGATCAGGCCGAGATGACGTTGAGCCAGGTCGTGCAGACGTACCCGGATACGACCGTGGCGCGTCTTGCGCAAGGCCGTTTGCGCGCGCTGAAGACTGAAACGCGTCGCTGAGCGACCTGCCGTGAAAGTTCCAGTTGCCGCTCGTGTCGCGAACGGCGATGCCCCCGGCTCACCCCCTTCCACGCAGCCCGAGCAACGGCTGCGAATCAGTGAAATATTTCACTCGCTGCAAGGTGAAGCCGACACGGTCGGCTGGCGCACTGTGTTCGTGCGCCTGACCGGTTGCCCGCTGCGCTGCGCCTGGTGCGATACCGAATACGCGTTCCACGGTGGTCAGTGGCGCAGCATCGACGATGTCCTCGCCGAAGTCGCCATCCATCGGGTGCAGCATGTCTGCGTGACCGGCGGCGAGCCGCTGGCGCAAAAGCGCTGTCTCGGATTACTCGAGCGGCTGTGCGAAGCGGGCTACAAGGTGTCGCTGGAAACCTCCGGCGCGCTCGACATTGCCGATGTCGATCCGCGCGTGCGCAAAGTCGTCGATCTCAAGGCGCCCGGATCGGGCGAGGTTGCGCGCAATTTGTGGTCCAACATCGATCGCCTGACCGAGCGTGACCAACTCAAGATCGTGATTGCCGACCGCGTCGATTACGACTGGGCGTGTGCGCGCATCGTCGAGTACGCGCTGAGTGCACGCTGCCAGGTGTTGTTCTCGCCGGTTCATGGCCGCATCACGCCGCGCGAGCTGGCGGAATGGATCCTCGCCGACCGGCTCGATGTACGCATGCAGGTGCAGATGCACAAATTGCTCTGGGGCGAGGAGCCCGGGCATTGAACGCCCGGGCTGGGAAATAAGGGATAGGAAAGAATATTGTCGTCGCGCCCCTCGGACGAGATCAGGACAGGCCCGCCTTCACCCGTGCCAGGACCCAGCGTTTTCACGGCAATGCAACGAGGGCGCGTGCCGACCTGAATGACCAACCACACACACCATGCCTGATCAAACCAAACGAAATGCTGTCGTCCTCGTCTCCGGGGGCATGGACTCGGCCG
>JBDTWV010000175.1:0-5861 GCA_040006495.1 Dokdonella sp. | reverse complement strand
AGCGGCAACAGTTCGAGCACGCCGGGCATCGTGCGGGCTTGGGTGACGGCCATCGAGTTCCTCGGGGTCGCGCCGCGGCGCGGTACGCGCGACGTATGGAATGTAGCCGTGTAGATTAGCAGATGGGTAGGAAATCACCGCTTTGCGAAGCGATGACGCATCTCAGCCGATGCGTGCAACGCGGTACTTCCAGAGGACATCGGGCCCACGCACAACTGCGATTTGGCAGCACGTAGCTGGAATGTGTTGCGCCATCGTCTGCGCCTCGCTAGAATTCGCGGCCCGCCTAGGCGGTCCCGGTCGGGGTGTAGCTCAGCCTGGTAGAGCGCTACCTTCGGGAGGTAGAAGTCGCAAGTTCGAATCCTGTCACCCCGACCAATACAATCAACGAGAAGGCCACCTCATAAGGGTGGCCTTTTTCGTTGCGGCTCGGTGGTGAGAACTCGGGAGCGCCATCGCGACCGTTATCGACCAAGCGGCGAGCGACATTGCGACTCGCCCATTACGCGCGTGGCCCACTCGCTCCCAATGAATCCAAACGTCTTGTAAAGCCCGCTTACGCAGGTTTGATTCAGCACTCGCGGATCACACTATGCCTGCGATTTTGGTGAACGCCCCTCCCCTGGCTAAATCCCACCTTCGCGCCGCGCGTGAGCGCCGCACCATGAAGGGCCCGGCTTTGCCGGGCCCTTCTTTTTTGCCGGACCAGGCTGTAGCGAATGGGTGCAGGGTCCGCGAAACACACGTCCACAAAAAACCCGGCACAAGGCCGGGTTCTTGCCGAACGCACGCCGCAAAACTGCATCTGGCATGCGTTGCCAAATGGCTGAACCAATTGTCTAGCGGCTGGCCTGCTTGCGATCGCCCGGGCGGCTCTTGCTTTGCGGGCCGGCCGAGGGTTGCGGGTTGAGATCGTTGAGCAACGCGCGCAGGTCGACGGATACCGTCGAGCCATTGCCAGCGAGGTCCAGCGCAGCCATCGAGCGCTTGGACAGCGCGGCGCGATCGAGGTAGACCTCCTGATCGGGTTCCAACGGACGCAGCGTGCTGCAAAGATTGCGATTCAGGCGCAGCAGGCTGGTGCCTGAACGCTGCCACGGCTGCTGTGGGGAAAGGCGCTTGACCATCACGCTTTCGAGTTTCACGACGACCGTTTCGTCAGCCACCTCGGTGCAACGCCCGATCCCGATATCGTAAGTCATCTAATATTTTCCTCTGTAACCAAGAAGTTGCAGTCGCGAAGTTGACGGCGGGCGACAAGGCCAGGCACGAAACCGCGAGTGCTAACTATCTAGTATGGCAGGTCTTTGGTAAGGATATGTTAGGACGCGACGCGAGTGCGCCCGGCGGCGCTGGTGCACCGATGCTTGTTCCATCTCGCATCCTTGTGGGTAGCGACTCAGCTCAGGCTGGCAGCCGCTTCCCGACCCACGACAGGCGTGGGTTCGCGCAGCAATTGGGCAGCATCGCGCCAGCCTTCCGCGTCGAAGATCACAAGCCGCGGCCCGATGCGCTCGCGTTTGGCGTACAAACCGACAATGGGCGACGACGTCGCCGGCAACGTCACAGCCAGAGCATCATCAACCCACGCCGTCGTCAGCGCATGCCCGTGTTGATTGGCAGCCGATGGCGTAGCCGCTGTAGATTGCGGCAGCGCGATCCGGAATCTCATGGTTTCATGGGCGGTTGCAACAATCAGGAGCAATTCCTCACGGCGCAGGAATGCGCGCGAGGGCGGCGCAATACGTAGGACCGACCGCTGGGCCAGTGCGGTGGGTGCCGCGTCATGACTCTCGATCACATCAAAGCGTTCAGGGCGCGCCGCAAGTTCGAGCAGTCGCCGGCGGCTCAGCGCGACCTGGCTCGCGTGCGCGCACATCGCCTGCTGCTTTAGCATATGGTGCCTGGTGTCGGCGGCTACAGCACGCGCGTTTGCAGGGGCCGCCAGTCCGTGCACGACAAATCCCAGGCGCGAGCAGGCAACACCGGCATGCAGCAACGCGAGATCAAGCATCACGCGCAACGCACTGTGATCGGGATGCCGATCACCAAGCACCGGCATCGCTACATGGGTCGGCACGA
The DNA here is from genome assembly GCA_040006495.1 of Dokdonella sp. Lineage (GTDB taxonomy): Bacteria > Pseudomonadota > Gammaproteobacteria > Xanthomonadales > Rhodanobacteraceae > Dokdonella_A. Next base: position 3,779 of record JBDTWV010000175.1, on the reverse strand, counting down.
AACCGGAAATCTCCTGCGCGAGCACGTCGATCGCTGTGTCATCCCGCATCAGGCATTGGGTCAGGCCCTGATCCGGCCAGCCGAGGAAACGCGCCGAAGCATCATCCACTCCAAGCACAGCCAGCGCAGCCAGCGCCTCGCGGCGGCGGCGCTGGCCCCAGCGTGCGCGCTCGGCAGCCCCGACGTGCCAGCGACGTTCCAGCCAGCGCTGTGGCCATGGATTGTTGTCGCCATCGGTCGCGAATACGACACGCACGCGCGCGCCAACGGCTAGCGCGGACTGGATCAACTCGCCGGTCGCAAGCGTTTCGTCATCCGGGTGCGGCGCAAAGACCATCACGCGATCACGGGGAGTCATTGGCAACGGCAACGTCATCTTGTCTCGTTCATCCAGCGCTGGGTTTCCCAACAGGCAAGCAAAACCGGTGTGTCCTGCCTGACAGCATGCCGAAAGCAGGCGAAGACCGGTAGCGGAGCGCCATTTTCATTCATCCGGGGTTGTCGCGAAAGCTACACCTGCAGCGCAGCGCGCAAGGCGAGCGCGCCAACCCATTGACCGCGTGCGTCCGCGCCGGAAGACCACGGCCCGGCGGGCGGCTCGCGGACGCAATTCCGCCCGTCGACGCGCGTGCGCTACCGAGAGATCGGTTCGGGCTGCCCCAAGGCCGCCAAGCGTTCGCGCAATTCGTCGAGACGCAGATCTGCGTTTGCGCCCGGTGAAACGCGCGCGGCCAAGCTGGATTCCGGCGAACGTCCCTGCCCTGAGTTCGCTACCGTTTCAGCTGCGTGCCGATAGGCCTCGCGGAATGGCACACCGGCTGCGGCCTGCTCAATGGCCACGTCGGTCGCGTACATCGCCGGTTCGATCGCCGCGCGCATCGCTGTCGCGTTCCATTGGAAGCGTGCGAGCAAATCCGGCAGCAGCGCGAGTGCACCGAGCCCACGCGTGAAACCGTGGGAGATCGCGCCCTTGGAAAACTGCAGATCGCGCTGATAGCCGGATGGCAATGACAGCAACTGCTCGATCTCCGTGCGCGCCGCAGCGACGCTCGCATAACTCGCGCGCATCAGCTCGATGACATCCGGATTACGCTTGTTCGGCATGATCGAGCTGCCGGTCGTGTATTCGGCGGGCAGCTTGACGAAATCGAACTCGGTGGTCGTGAACAAGGAAAGATCCCAGGCAAGCCGGCGCAGGTCGAGCAACGCGGCGCCGAGCGCATCCAGCGCGCCGATCTCGAACTTGCCGCGCGAGAGCTGCGCGTAAACCGGATTGATCTGCAAGCGTGCGAAGCCAAGCGCCTGCGTCGTGTGCGCGCGGTCGAGCGCCAGGTTGACGCCGTAACCGGCGGCGGTGCCCAGCGGGTTCGCGTCAATCCATGCGAGCGTATCGCGCGCGCGCCGCGCATCGTCGATGAACGCCTCGGCGAAGCCTGCGAACCACAATGCGGTGGACGAGACGACCGCGCGTTGCAGATGCGTGTAACCGGGTAGCGGCAGCGACTCGCGGGCAGCGCGCTCAAGACACACGTCCGCGGCGGCGCAACAGCTCGTAACCAGTTCGCCCAGTTTTTCCTTCAGCCACAGCCGCGTCGCGACCAGGATCTGATCGTTGCGGCTGCGTCCGGTATGCACCTTGCGGCCCGTATCGCCGAGGCGTTCGGTCAGGCGTGACTCGATTGCGGAATGACCGTCCTCGTACCGATCGTCCAGCACGAAACGACCGCTGCGGAAATCCTCCGCAAGCACATCAAGTTCGCGCGTGATCGCCGGCGCTTCGTCGGCGCTGAGGATGCCGATGTTGGCGAGGCCTTCGACATGCGCCTTGCTGGCCTCGATGTCGTGCAGCAGGAATTCGCGGTCGAGGATCACATCATCGCCAGCGAGGAACCGCATGATGCGTTCATCGGTATGGGTGCCAGGTTTTTGCCAGAGCAGGTCGGTCATGGGGAAGCCGGAAATTATGATTTTTGGACAGCTCTGTGCTCGTCATCCCGGCGTAGATCCGGGATCGCCTCGAATTCGTCGAAACCAAACGCGATATTGAGATTCTGTATCGCTTGCGTCGCCGCGCCCTTGAGCAGGTTGTCGATGGTCGCGACCACCACCACGCGCTTCCCACCTGGCGCGAGCGTGAAGCCGCCAATCTCGACGTGGTGCTGGCCGGCGATCGCGCTGACCCACGGCGCCTCGTCAACGATACGCACCAACGGCTCCCGGGCGTAGAAGTCTCGGTAGCGCGCCTTGATCGCCTCGACCTTGGTCGCCTCCTGCAGCCACAGGTTCACGGTCATCGTGATGCCGCGAAAGTGCGGCGCGACGTGCGGCATAAACTCAACCGGTACGCCGAGCTGGCGAGTGACCTCGCGCTCGTGCAGGTGATTGACCAGCGCGTACGGCATCAGGTTGTCGCGCAGCTTTTCCGGATCGTTCTTGTCCGACGGGGTAGTGCCGGCGCCGGAATAGCCGGACACGCCGAAACACGTCGGCGGTGCCGCCAGATCGTCCTTGAGCGGCGCGATCGCGAGCTGCATCGCAGTCGCATAGCAGCCTGGATTGCTGATCCGCTTCTGGCCCACGTAGCGAGCTCGCGTAAGCTCGGGCAACCCGTAATACCAGTGCTCATCAAAGCGATGGTCCGCGGAGAGATCGACGATGACCGTGTCCGATTTTTCCCCGTCGATCGCCGCAACGAATTCGCCCGCCTTGCCGTTCGGCAGCGCTAGTACGACTGCATCGGCGCGTTTTCGCCCGACGGCGTCGGGCGAGAGATTCGCGTAGCGCAGTTCGCCATCGAATTCGGCGACGTGATCCTTCACGCGCTGTCCATCCAGCTCGCGCGAAGACACGAATGCAAGATCCAGCGACGGATGGCGCGCAATGAGTCGAACGAGCTCCGCTCCGGTGTGGCCACGCGCGCCAACGATGCCGATGGTTTTCTTGTCGTCACTCAATGGACGTTCTCCGTGGACTGTAACGCACGGGCAGCCTCGATACGCCCGAATCTGGAATCCGCCATCGGCGAAGCGAAGATCGGCGATTGCGCTAGCAGGAATCCGACCATGATCGTGACGCACGCATTCAATACGCTGATCACGAACAGTCCACGTGCCCGCCAGCACAGCCACCGCCCCCGCTGAACCCGCCTTCGGGCCAGCACGAACGTACCTGGCAATGGCCATTGTCCGTGCTTGAACATTTGTGAACACAGTCGAAAGCCGTATGCGGTCAACCCCGCCATCAACAAAGCCAACACGACGAAAATTCCGCGCAACCAAGGAATCGAATCGCAACCCGGCAATGATTTGATATGTCGCATGACCAGATGCGTCACAACGAATGCTGCCGTCAAGGCAACGCCGAGCATTCCCCTGCGTAGCAAGGCACGTCGGCGCCCTTCAGGCGTAGGCTCGATGTATTCGACGCATTCCGGCGATGCGGACAATTTCTCCTTCGAGAGCCAGTGGCGCAAAGTGCACGTCATGGTGGTTGCTCAGTCCCGCAAAGTAGCTGATCGCGTGCGACAGTGTTCGACGCAGCGTTCGATATCCACGAACTCGTGGATGCCATACCAATACACCTTCCACTTCGGCTCTTTGTAGCATCCGTCCGACTCGGCGTCATAGAACTGATTGATGACGTTGTGACGTCGCGAGCGCCAGAACAATTTCGGATTCTCGGCGCGCATGATCTGCCACGCGGCCCGACCGAGGCCTTCACCTTGCGCATCGTCGGCGACCGCAAATTTGTCGAGATAGCTGAAGCCGCCCTCTCGCGTC
>JBDTWV010000174.1:0-5881 GCA_040006495.1 Dokdonella sp. | reverse complement strand
ATCACTGCTTCTCCGGGCCGTGGAGCGAGGCGATGTATGCGACGATGGCTTTGATTTCGTCGTCCTTCAACAAGGTGGCATAGGCAGGCATGACTCCAGATGGGAAGCCTTCCGCGATCTTCGCGTTCGGCTCGCGGATCGATTCGGCGATATAGGCGTCATCGGCGAGTACCGTGCTGCCATCGGCGAGCTTGACGTTTGAGCCATACAAGCCACCCCAGCCGGGGCCGACCAGACGTTTTGTATCCGCGGCATGACAGGCGATGCAGCCGTAGTCCTTCACGAGTTGCGCGCCCAGTGCGGCTGGGTCGGCTGCTGTGGGTGTCGCTGCGGCGGGCGCTGTGGCAGCGACCGGTGCCGCTGTCGCGGCGCTGATGCCATGGGCAAGACGCACGCGGTTGTCGAATCCCACCACTTCGACTTTCGGGGGCCAGCCCTCGGTGTTCATCGCCGAGGTGTATTTGAGGAACGCGATCAATTGCCCCACCTCATCCTTGGTGAACGGCAAATTGGGCATGTTGCTGGTAGCGCCTCCACGCCGCTCGATCCGCTCGGCCGCGCCCGGGAATTTCTTCAGGTAAGCATCCATTGAGTCGACACCGGCATCGGCCGTGATCTCGGGGTTTGCCAACTGCGTACGTACCGCTGCGGCTGTTGGCCAGCCACCCGCCGAAGGCAGGAATGCGGCGAGCCAAGCAGGACCGGCGTGCGCATACTGTTCAGTGAGGTCCGGGCCCAGATAGGCTCCGTTACCCACGATGGTGTGGCAGCCCATGCAGTTGTAGGCCTGAAACACTCGTTTACCCTCGCCGGCGGTGTATTTGCCGTAAGTGATCGTGTCCGGAGTCACTTGGCCGCGCGATGGCAAGAATGAGAAGACCGACAGGGCAGCGAAGATCACGGCCATCAGTCCGAGCATCCAGAGCGCCCAGCGCCGCCGCGGCTTTTCGCAGCTGCTATCACCAACTCCGCAGCTCATGAGCTTTTCTCCTGCTTGCCGTTGGTGGTCGCATCAGGGGCGGCTTTTGCCGCGACTTCCTCGGCGCCATGCAGGAACAAGATGTGCAAACTGCCAATGAAAACGTAGAACACGTAAACCGCCAGCAGGAAGCCGACGGTGAAATAGATCCACCACGCTACTTGCGATTCGGCCCAATATTCGAAATTGCGCCAGAACGGCCATGACAACAGGAATGCGGCCACGCTGGCCAGTACCGAAATTGTCAAATCAACGATGCGTTGCGTCATGCGACTACCCCTAGGTTGGTTTGAAACCGCGACCGGGTAATGCTGAAACCATCGGACGCTTCCCTAAAGCGTTCGGTGCAGAACGACGCGAATATACGAGGGTGGCCGGCCACGGCAATTGACCTGCGTCAAGACGAAGCTTCAAGGCGCGGACGCACGTCGGGCCTTGGCACGACCCCGCCACGGTCGAGAGCGCCATCGCTGCGAGCTTGAACGACGGTCCGATCCGAACCGGGAAAACGCAAGGCGGAAGTAGGTCAGCGACAGCATCCCGATGTAGAAGATGCAGCTCCGCCAACCACACAGCCTGTGCAAAGTAATTCGAATCAAAGTTGCTGGGCTGGCGGGTACGTGCGGCAAACACGGCCGCGGTTGACTGGGTGCCAACCAGCGACACCAGCCACCTTGATGGGTGAAGCGAGACAGCGGGCGACGTACGCCTTGATGGTTGGAATCAGTTGTAGCCGTGTGTGACAGTGATTCGCCGCGCGGCACTGCTGTGCAGGTATTTCAGGAAGCGATGGCTGCCGGGTTGGTGCTGCCGCGATGGAGCAACTCGGCGCTGCCCACGATCGGCGGGCGTCAGCTGTCGGGAACCCGCCGAACCGCCCACTGCCATATGCGAGTGATCGTCCGCCCCGGCGGCTGCATCACCAGGGTCGCGAAGCATCGCGATCAGACTGGCCAGGATCAGCGCACTCGGCAACATGCGAAAAATCGACATTCGGACGCTCCTTTCATACGAATGGCGCGTAACTGTATTGTGCAGCGATGCTGGCAGGTCACGCGCTTTGCGCGAGTCCCATCGTCTGCGCCGCGCGCGCGATGACGAGTTCTTCGTTGGTGGGAATGACCAGCACATCCAACGCCGAGGATTCAGCGCTGATGCGTGTCGCGTGCTGCGCATTGGCAACCGGATCCAGCGCAACGCCAAGCCACTGCAGATACCTGCAGATGCGTTGGCGCGTCGATGCCGAGTGCTCGCCGATTCCGGCACTGAACACGAGCACATCGAGGCCGCCAAGTGCCGCGACCAGCGAGCCCAACTCGCGCGCTGCCCGATAGGCAAACAGTTGCAGCGCTTCGGCTGCTCGCGCGTCGCTGCTCGCCTCCAATTCGCGCACATCGTCGCTGATCGTGGAAACGCCGAGCAGGCCCGACTGCTTGTTGAGCATCCGGTCCACCTGATCCACACTCATTTTCTTCTCGCGCAGCAAGTACAGCACGACGCCTGCATCGAGCGCGCCGCAACGCGAACCCATCATCAACCCGTCCAGCGTCGTGAAGCCCATGGTCGTGGCGATGCTGCGTCCCTCACGCAAGGCGCACATGCTCGCGCCGTGGCCGAGATGCGCGATGACGACGCGCGCGTTGGCGCGATCACCGACGAAGTCCGGCAGAATGCCACTGAGGTATTCGTAGGACAGGCCATGGAATCCATAGCGCACGATGCCGGCGTCGATCAGTTCACGCGGCAACGCAAACAATTGCGCGAGTCGCGGCTGGCTGCGATGGAACGAGGTATCGAAGCAGGCGATCTGCGGCAACTCGGGCCAGATGGCAGTGACAGCGCGGATCGCGGCCAGATTCGCAGGCTGATGATTGGGTGCGAGCGGCGTCAGCGCTTCGAGCTGGCGCAGCACCGTATCGTCGATGCGTGTGGGCGCGCTGAAGGTCGCGCCGCCGTGCACGACGCGATGGCCGGCGGCCTGCAGCGTAATCTTCGGCAGGCGTTCCCGGATCGCATCGAGTAGCCATTGCGTACACACTTCGTGGCTGCCCGCCTGCGGCAACGCATCGGCCGCCAGCAAGGCTGCAGCGCAGGGACCGCTCGCGTCGACGCGAGCACTGTTGCCGATGCCGTCGATGGCGCCGCGCAGCAGTGGCGTTAGCGGCCGCTGATCGTAGAGAGCGAACTTGACGCTCGACGAGCCCGCGTTGAGAACCAGGATGGCGGAACTCATGATGCGACCTGCTGCTGGCGATGCACGAACAGCAGTGCCAGCGCGCACGAGGCGAGTCGCGACAAGGCTGGATCGGAACGGCTGTTGAGCATGATCGGCACGCGCGCGCCGAGCACGATGCCCGCCGACTCCGCGCCGGCCAGGTAAACCAGTTGCTTGGCCAGCATGTTGCCCGATTCGAGATCCGGCACGACCAGGATGTCGGCGTCGCCCGCGACCGGCGACACGATGTGCTTGGCATCGGCGGCTTCGCGGGAAATCGCATTGTCGAACGCGAGCGGCCCGTCGAGCACGCCACCGGTAATCTGGCCACGGTCGGCCATTTTGCACAAAGCCGCAGCCTCGACCGTGGAGGTGATTTTCGGGGTGACCGTCTCCACCGCCGACAGGATCGCGACTTTCGGCAACGCGATGTTGAGTGCGTGGGCGAGGTCGATCGCGTTCTGCACGATGTCACGCTTGGTCGCAAGGTCGGGATAGATATTGATCGCCGCGTCGGTGATGAACAGCGGCTTGGCGTAGTAGGGCACGTCGAATGCGAACACATGGCTCATGCGCCGCTCGGTGCGCAGCCCCGCGTCGGCCGGCATGATCGCGCCCAGCAACTCATCGGTGTGCAATGCGCCCTTCATCAGCGCCTGCACCCTGCCGCTGCGTGCAAGCGCGACCGCCTGTGCGGCCGCCGCGTGGCTATGCGGGGCATCGATAATTTCAATCGTGCCGAGGTCGCAGCCGGCTTCCGCGGCCGCGTTGCGGATCTTCATGATCGGTCCGACCAGGATCGGCGTGATCAGCCCTTTTGCCTGCGCCTCCAGCGTGGAGCGGATCGATACCGCGTCGCACGGATGGACGATCGCGGTGCGGATCGGCTCGAAGTCGGCAGTTGCCTCGATCAGACGGCGATAGCGCTCGCCGCGCTCGTGCAGCTCCGCGGCCGACGCCAGCACGCGGGGACGGCGTACCTTGACGCGCGGCGCCAACACGGTCGCGCTGCCGTCGATCACGATTTGCCCTTGCGCATCGGCACAGGTGCACTCGAACGTCACCTCTCCGCGCGCTGCATCCTTCGCGCTGACCTTGACCCGTACGGTCAGCTTTTCACCCTGCGTTAGCGCTTTGCGAAAATGCAGGGACTGCGCAACGCACACCGTGCCGGGGCCGGGCAACTCGGTGCCGAGTACGAACGCGACCAGCGCGCCGCCAAACAGCTCGACATCGGCTGCCGTCAGCGTGCGCAAGGCCTCTGCGCTATCACCAATTTCGATTTCGTCGAATGTCTTGTTCTCGATGTATTGCATCGTCTTCAAGTGTCCGTTGATGTCGGGAGTCTTGCGCAGCTCCGTGCAATGAGGACTGTACGGTGAACCAACCGTCGCGTGCGAGTTCTCGTCGAATCGAACCTAGGCGCCGTAAGGTTCACGTAAGTGGGGCAGGTTCTGATGCACCCCAAGGCAATCGTGCCGGATCTGGAGAAAGCATCATGAAACGCATCCTCACCGTATCGCTGTTCCTCGCCGCCGCAGCGCTGTCAGCCGCAGCCGTTGCTGCACCTCAATGCACAACCGCACCGCAGGACCAGTGGATGACCGAAGCGGCAATGAAACAGAAGGTCCTCGATCAGGGTTACACGATCAAGGTGTTCAAGGTGTCGGGCAACTGCTACGAGATCTATGGCAAGGACAAGGCCGGCAAGAACGTCGAGATCTACTTCGATCCGACCGACGGTCATATCGTCAAGCAGCGCTGACCGATAGCAGCAGGAGGATCGCCGTGAACAAGACCGTCAAGGTTTGGGACCCCGTCGTGCGCGTGCTGCACTGGGCGCTCGCGACAGTCGTTCTCGCCAACTTCGTCAACGAAGGCGGCGATCCTCCGCACCACTGGCTCGGCTACACCGCACTGGCTCTGATTGGCGCCCGGTTTGTCTGGGGCTGGATCGGCCCAGCACACGCTCGCTTCAGTGACTGGGTGCGTGGGCCACGTGCGGTGGCCGTTTATCTGCGCGAGCGCCTGAGCGGGCGCTCGCACCGGCAACTCGGCCACAATCCGGGCGCGGCAGTGATGATGGTTGCGCTGCTCGCGGGAGTCGCACTGGTCGGCGTCACCGGCTGGCTGCAGACGACGGATCGGTTCTTAGGCGAGCAATGGCTGGAGGAACTGCACGAAGTGCTCGCCTGGACGCTGCTGGTCATGATCGGCCTGCATGTTGTGGCGGCGATCACCGAGAGCATCCACTATCGCGAAAACCTGATCGCCTCGATGATCCACGGGCGCAAGCGCTCCTTGGACGAGGCGGGTTCGGAAGACGACGCAACGCCCTGATTGCGCCAGGTCAAGGCGCGGACCGCGGCGAAGGCTAGAGTATCCATATGCGCATCCTGCTTGCCGAGGACGACCATGCACTGGGCCAGGCCTTGGCGGCCGGCCTGCGCCGCCTCGGCTATGCGGTCGACTGGATCACCGATGGCGCGCAGGCGGCCACTGCGCTGGCCGACACGACCTACGCGGCCGCGGTACTCGACTGGAACTTGCCGCGCAGCAGCGGCCCGGCGATCATCGCCGGCATGCGTCGGCGCAAGGACGACACTCCGGTGCTGCTGCTGACCGCGCGCGATGGCTTGTCCGATCGCGTGGCCGGACTCGATGCCGGTGCCGATGATTACGTGGTC
>JBDTWV010000173.1:0-5909 GCA_040006495.1 Dokdonella sp. | reverse complement strand
ATCGAATGCTCGGCGATGGCCGAGGCGCATCTCGGCGACACCATCGACATCCACGCCGGCGGCAATGACCTGATGTTCCCGCATCACGAGAACGAGATCGCGCAGAGCACCTGCGCGCATGGCGGCAAGGTGTTCGCGCGCTACTGGCTGCACAATGGCATGCTGACGTTCGATGGCCGCAAAATGTCCAAGTCGCTCGGCAACGTGCTGGTGCTGCACGATCTGCTCGAAAAACATCCTGCCGAGGTGCTGCGCTTCCTGCTGCTGAAAGCGCATTATCGGCAACCGCTCGAATGGTCCGACGCGACCTTGCAGCAAGCGCGCGCGACGCTCGATGGCTGGTATGGCGTACTGCGCGATCTGGCCGATGTCGAAGTTGCGCCGAGCGATCGTTCGGTGCCGACCGAACTCGAAGCCGCGCTGTTGGACGATCTCAACACACCCGAAGCATTCGCTGTCATGGCACGACTCGCCGATGCCGCGCGCGCGGCCGATGGCGAAGAGGCGAAGCGCAGCGCAAAAGCCGCACTGCTCGGCGCCGGTGAACTGATCGGATTGCTGCAAGGCGATGCGGAACAATGGTTCAAGCAGGCACGCGGTGGCGCCGCAATCGACGCGGTCGAAATCCAGCGTCTCGTCGACGAACGTAGCGCGGCGAAGAAGACCCGAAACTTTGCCGAGTCCGACCGCCTTCGCGACGAGTTGCTCACGCTGGGCGTGCTGGTCGAGGATACGCCGCAAGGCCCACGCTGGAAGACCGTTGTCGCGGATGAAACCAGTGTCTGAGGCCATCGAAACCAGCGCAGAGCAAGCGCAGACCGCCATCGCCGACGAGTTTGCGTTTTTTGGCGACTGGACCGAGCGCTATCAGTATCTGATCGATCTCGGGCGCAAACTCGCGCCGTTTCCGGAAGCCGCCAAGACCGACGAATACAAGGTCATCGGCTGCCAGTCGCAAGTGTGGTTGCTGCCCAGCGGCAATGCGCAGCAACTCGACTTTCAGGCAATCAGCGATTCATCCATCGTGTCCGGGCTGATCGCGCTGTTGCTGCGCGTTTACTCCGGCCGCAGCGCCGAGGAAATCCTCGCCACCGAGCCACACTTCATCCAATCAATTGGCCTCGCCAAACACCTGTCGCCGACGCGTTCGAATGGACTCGCCGCGATGCTCGCCACGATCAAGCGCTACGCTTCTGAGCAACGGCTACCGGTTTAGGTTGTTCCCCGCGTTTGGCGGCGCCCGTCGGGCAGATGCCCGCTTTTGCTGGGAGCGGCGACAGCCAAGATGCCTGTTGCTGCAACGCCTAGGCGAGAGCATCGCGCCTTCGGGCGCTCCCACAGGAGCAGAGATCCGCGTTTGGTAGGAGTGGCGACAGCCACGATGCCTCTTGCTGCAACGCCTAAGCTAGAGCATCGCGCCTTCCGGCGCTCCCACAGGAGCAGAGATCCGCGTTTGGTAGGAGTGGGAGCAGTCGCGATACCGTTGAAGCACAGAGGTGAGAGCACGCGCCTTCCGGTGCTCCCCCATGAGGAGACGCCCGCTTTTGGTGGAAGCTGCGAAAGCCGCGATACCGTTCGCGCAAGCGCCAGATATCGGCTCGGATGTAGCCCGGCTCGTTCTGAGCCTGTGAAATGGCCGGACGCCGACTGATTTGGAGAATTCCTAACTCGTCACTCTCACGTGGTTTGCCTCATAAACGCGCAGATGCGCCAACGCCGCGGCGAGCAGTGGTGTATCGAGGCCGCGGGCGAGCGCACGTTCGCGCAAATCACCGAGGATGTGCTCCGCTTCGGTACGTGCACCACGTTCGACATCGCGCAACATCGATGCCTTCAAAGGCGAGTCATGCGTGGTCAGGAATCGCTCGGCATCGGCCATCGTCTGTGCAGCCAACGGATAGCCGCTGCACCGAGCCGTATGCGCGCATTCAAGGTACAGCCGCGTGGCGAGATCCGCACCCTCTGCGGTAGCAATGATATCGCCTACCGAACCGCGCATCAGACAGGTAATCCCGGCGAGTGCCGCGATGAACGCGAACTTCTCCCACATCGCGGCGAGGATGTCGGCACTTTGGATCGCGTTCGGACCCAGACGGCGCAAGCCGCCCACGACACGGTCCGGAATGGGTAGCTCCGGATCACGACTGCCGAACGTCAAGCGATCCAGCGCACCGAACTGGCGAATCGAACCGTCCACATCGAGTGTCACCGAGATATGGCAAACGCCGCCCAGCACGCGCGCTGCACCCAGCGTTGAATCGAGCGCGTCGAGTTGGCGCAGTCCATTCAACAATGGCAAGACGAGCGTTCCGGCGCCAACCGCTGGCGCAATCGCCGTGATTGCGGACTCGAGGTCACTGGCTTTGCAGGAGACGATGACGAGGTCGTAACTTGCCGACGGCGCGATGGCGGTTATCGCCTGTACTGGCCGCGCGAATTCGCCTTCGCCTCGGTGCACGCGCAAGCCGCGTTCCGCGAGCAACGCAGCGCGCGCAGGGCGCACCAGATACGCGACGTCATGCCCCGCTTCGATCAGGCGTGCACCGTAGTAGCCGCCGATCGCACCTGCGCCGAGAATCAGTACGCGCATGCGCACTCCATCTACATCGTGTGGGTCGGGCGTTCCTGGGTCAGGATGCCGGCGAGGATCGATTCGATCTTGGTGCGCGCCGCCTCACCGTCGGACGATTCGCTGAACTGAACGCCGATGCCAGCCAGGCGATTGCCCTGCGCGCCCGGCGGCGTGATCCAGATGATCTTGCCGGCGATCGGCATGCGGTCCTTGTCATCCATCAACGACAGCAGGATAAACACCTCGTCGCCGAGGTTGTAGCGTTTCGCAGTCGGCACGAACAGGCCGCCGCCACGCACGAATGGCATGTAGGCGTTGAACAGCGCGCCCTTGTCCTTGATCGCCAATGGCAGGATGCCCTGTGCTCCGCCCGATGTTGGGGTCGCCATGTGTCACGTACTCCTTGAAACCGCGGCGCGAATCGGCCACGCACGTAATAAATCGAGCAGGACCAGATCCGAGCGCAACGGCGTTGCCATCAGACCGCGCGCATGGTTGGCACGGCTGAACCACGCCGCTAGCTTCGGGATTTCCTCACGTCCGGTCAAGCCGAGCGCACCAATCTCGCCACGAGCGAGGCTGCGCGCTTCGTCGCACGCCAGCGCCGCTGCAAACCACAGTCGTGTCTCAGGCTGGTCCGCGGCCCAACGCTCCGCGATTTCGGATGCTGGCCAGCGACCGCGACCGAGCGCCGCGAGATCGTCAGCGCAGGCGCTGCGGATCCCCAGTGTTTCGTCCGCACTCCAGGTCAGGGCGAGACCTGGATTGCCGAGGCTGGCATCGAGCGATTCCTCGGCGCGTTTCGCGTCGACGCGCTGCGCACGCAGCCAAGCCAGCGCCTCCGCGCGCGCCGGCGCACACAAATTGATGCGCTGACAGCGGCTGCGGATCGTCGCCGGCAGTCGTGACGCGTCGTCTGCGATCAGCATCAGGATAGTCGCCGATGTCGGCTCCTCCAACGTTTTCAACAGCGCATTCGCCGCATTCACATTAAGTCGATCAGCCGGATCGATCAGCGCGATCTGCGCGCCGCCGAACTGGGTCGACATCGCCAGTCGCTGCGACAACGCTCTGATCTGCTCAACAATGATCTCGGTACGTGGCTTGCCGTCGTCGCGCAGCCCGAACGTGATCCGGGCGAGATCCGGATGCGAACCCGCGGCGACCAACAGACAACTGCTGCAGACCCCGCACGCATGCCCGTCGACGTCACGATGGCTGCATAGCGCAGCGCACGCCAGCGCATTGGCGAGCGTGCGTTTGCCCAAACCCGCGGGTGCTGCGAACAACAGGCCATGATGCAGGCGGTTGCCTGAAAGCGCGCGCTCCAGTGTGCGCCAAGTCTCGGCCAGCCAAGGCTGCACGTTCATGCAGCCGCCTCGACCGCGTCGACATAGGCTTCGATAGCCGCGCACGCAGCAGCCCGGACCGCTTCGATCGGCTGGCTGGCATCGATCACGCGAAAGCGGGCCTGATCAGCGTCGGCACGTTCACGATATGCCGTGCGCACGCGTTCGAAGAACTCGCGTGACTCCAACTCGATCCGATCGGCCTCACCGCGTGCTCCGGCTCGCGCGAGACCCTGGGCGACCGGCAAATCGAGCAGCAGGGTAAGGTCCGGCTTGAGCAGCGCAGCCCAGCATTCGAGTTCGCCAATCCGCGCGCTCGGCTGGCCGCGCCCACCGCCCTGATAGGCGTGGCTCGCATCGGTGAAGCGATCCGAGAGCACCCAACGCCCGGCGCCCAAAGCTGGCTGGATGACCTCGCGTACGAGTTGCGCGCGCGAGGCGAACATCAGCAGTAACTCACTTTCCGCACACGTGCCGCGCAGCGCTGGAGCGAGCACGATGTTGCGCACCGCCTCACCCAACGCGGTGCCGCCTGGCTCGCGCGTGACTACGACATCGATGCCGCGCCCACCGAGCCGCTCGCGCACGGCATCGAGCACCGTGCTCTTGCCGGCGCCCTCGCCGCCTTCCATCGTGATCAGTTTCCCGGTCAAGGCGTTTTTCTCATGGGTTGCGATGCACCTGATACTTCTGGACCGCGCGATTGTGCGCCTCCAGCGTGGGCGAGAACTCGTGGCTGCCATCGCCGCGCGCCACGAAGTACAACGCATCGCCAGCAGCGGGATGCAGGGTCGCCTCGATCGCAACTGCGCCCGGCAACGCGATCGGCGTCGGCGGCAAGCCATCGCGCGTGTAAGTGTTGTAGGGCGTATCGGTTTCGAGATCACGTTTGCGGATATTGCCATCGTACGCAGCGCCGATGCCGTAGATCACGGTCGGATCGGTCTGCAGGCGCATGTGGAACTTGAGGCGGCGCATGAATACGCCAGCGATCAGCGGGCGCTCACTCGACTGCGCCGTTTCCTTTTCGACGATCGAAGCGAGGATCAGCGCCTGATACGGCGTATCGAGGTTCACGTCCGCCGCCCGCGCATTCCAGAGCTTGTCGAGCGTCTTGTTCATTGCGGTGTGCGCCCGCTTGAGTACATCGAAATCCGATTCGCCCTTCACCCAGGCATAGGTTTCCGGCAGGAACCAGCCTTCCGGCTTTCCGTCATCGATGCCGACGCGGGTCGCGATATCCTCATCAGAAATGCCCGGCAGTGTTTGCGCGAGACCACTCGCGGTCGCCAGCGCCAAGCGTAGTTGCTTGAACGTCCAGCCGTCGACGATCGTGAATCGGTGTTGCACCACCTCACCAGCAGCCATTTTGCGCAGCAATTCGCGCGGCGTGATACCGGGCGGCAATGCGTACTCGCCCGCATGCAGACGTCCTGCCACCCCGAGCTCACGGCCCAGCACCCGCCAGTACAACGGTGCCGCGCGACTCACGCGTTCGCGCCGCAGTTGACGCACAATGTCGCGGTAACGCGCACCACGCGCAATGTCGAGCGTTGCATCGGCACGTGCGCCGGGCATTGGCGATTCGGTGAAATGGCGGTAGTCGAGCCATGCGGCCACAGCCACGCCGATGACGCCAAGCAACACCAGCGAGATCAGGACGCGCAACACAGCCCCGCCTCGCGGTCTGACTGTAAGGATTCTGGATTTGGACATAGGTCGCGAGCCTAACCGGATTCAGTGCTAAAGCGCGAGCGCTGCGGATTGCAACTTGCGCTGGGGAATATTGTACGTTCGTCGCCCCAGCGCAGGCCGGGACCCAGCATTCTCACGAACCGCCGCGCGCCGCATTGATCCCGGTCTGGTCGGGGTCGACGAAAGTGGGCCACTCGCGTTCTTCAGCCAGCGGCGCCAAGTGCGCGCAGCATGCCGCGCGCCTTCGCCCGGGTTTCTTCCAGCTCACACTTGGCGTCAGAGTCGGCGACGAT
>JBDTWV010000172.1:0-5919 GCA_040006495.1 Dokdonella sp. | reverse complement strand
GTCCGGCAACGGCGATCACATGGTGGGCGTGTGCCGAGTCGATAAAGAGCGCGCTCTTGCCCTCGCGAATAGCAAGATGCGCGGTCTCGTTCAGCTGGTTGGCCAGAAGCTTCAATTCCTGGTGCGCCACTTTGACCAGCATATTGCTCCAGTCATACTGATGGGACAGGGTCCACATCGACGATCCGAGAATATAGTCCTTGCGGCCTGGAGGGCAGGAAAGAAAGCCGCGTCGTCGAAGCGTCTGTGCCAGACGAAACGCGCTGCTGCGGTCAATGCTGAGTAGCTCCGCCAACTCCCCCAGAGAAAGGGGTTGCTTGGACAGAGCAACGGACTGAAGAATCGTCAGGCCTCGGTCGAGACTCTGGATAAATGGGACTTGAGGGGCCTTCTTAGGTGGCATATATCTGAGATTACACCCGGAATCGCACGCCAATCGATCTCAAATATTTCTGGCTCTCCGCAGCCAGGGTTTGAGATGGGGTCGGCGACAGATTTCTGGGATCATTGTCCAGTTCAACCATGATCATCCCGCTGATCTTTCGCCCTGCCATCAGATCGAGAATGGCAGGAACGTTAACCTCTCCCTGACCCAGGGGGCAGTAGCCGAGGAGGTGATCGTCCTTTCCATTGAAGTCCTTAAGGTGCATATGCTGAACCAGTGGAAGGTAGTCTTTGACGACCTTGACGGCATCCGCGCCTCCCTTGGTGAGTTGCCCTACGTCAGGACCAAACTTCAGGTGGGTGGTATCGATCGCATCGAGCGTAGCGTAGGTCTCATCTCTAGTTTCGACACAAGTACCGGTATGCTGATGCAGAACCGGAGTAACTCCCTGATCGGAGATCGCCTTCGACACCTCGTTCAGAGTGGAGACAATGTTTGCCTTGTGAGCGGAATAATCGTAGCTCGACCGCTTTACTTGATTCGGCCCGAGGACGAAGACACGTCCTTTATATTTTTTGATCAGCTTTGCCCAGGCAACAGCCTTTGTCATCTGATCCTGGCGCTTTTCGGGATCGGTGAGATTCAAGGTGCAGTAGCCGGAGATTAAGGGGATTCGGCTCTGCTTGAGAACGGGCTCAAGGCCACCCTTCGGCTCCCATTCATCCAAAACGGTGCCGAATGTCTCAAAGCCGTGAAATCCCAGCTTGGCGACATCCCGAATGGCGTCGTCTACCTGAGAGTTCAGCCAGGTAATTCCCGTATAACCAATCTCGACATGGCGGGTCTTTGCAGCAAATAAGGAGGTCGGCAAAGCGGCGGAGGCTGCTGCAGCCACAGCGGACTGAATGAGAAATGAGCGGCGCGTGGTGGTGTTGTGCAAGTGAAATTCTCCAGATTGATTTTTCAAAGGCAAGTTTAGATATCGATGTACAGCGGCTTTCGGGATCGCATCCGCTATTTGGGAAAGATACAGTTCTTCAATTGCGCTCTATGCAACGTATAATGCGCTCATCGCAATAACTTTGCAATGCGGCGCGCAGCTTTGTCAAGCGCCAAATCCTCATGAATATATTTGTAGTAGGTCACGAAAAAATGGCTTCTGCGTTGGAATTTGGACGGAGAGAAAAGCAATAAGTCACACAAATTCTGTTCCACTTCTAATTGCTTGACGATGATGAATCCGACAGATACTATTCGTATGCTTGCAGCATACGCAATTTAAATATCTTTTTATGCAATACTTCTTTTGACGGAAAGCCCAAGGGGAACTTATAGATATAAGTTAGTTACGGCACGACTTAGGCAAACCTCGACCCTCGGAAGAATGGAAAGGAATGGGAACATCATGGATTATTCCAGTTTTGGCCTTAAAGACAAAATAGCGATTGTGACGGGCGCCTCGCAGGGTATAGGAAGAGCGATTGCCGTTGGCCTGGCGCAGGCGGGGGCTCATCTGGTTCTGGCAAAGCATCCCAGCCCTCAGATGGACGAGATTCGCGCCGTACAGGCGGAAATTGAAGCCTTGGGACGCAGAGCGATTATTGTGCCGACAGACGTGTCGGATGTGTCCCAGGTGCAGGCCCTGATGGATCGGGCGAAGGCCGAGTTTGGGCGTATCGATATCCTTGTGAACAATGCCGGCTGGACAGGCACGACGGACGCGCTGGATGTGACCGAGGAAGAGTACGACAAGACGATGGCCTCTTCTTTGAAGAGTGTCTTTTTCACGTGCCAGGCGGCGGCCAAGGTCATGCTCCCTCAGGGAGGCGGTCGCATCATTAATATCGGCTCGAACTTTGGAGAGGTTGCCTTTAAAAAGCGGTCGGTCTATGCCGCTGCCAAGGCAGGCGTGCATCACCTTTCTCGCGCGCTTTCACTGGAGTGGGCTCATGCGGGGGTTCTGGTGAACGTTGTGGCGCCTTGCATTACCGAGACAACATCGCGGAAGAACATCCTGGAGCGCCCTGGATACAAGGAGTGGGCTACGCAGGAGATGATTCCGCGTGGTCGCTGGAACCAGCCCGAGGATCTCGTGGGAGCGGTTTTGTTTCTATCGAGCAGCATGTCGGATATGGTGGTTGGGCATGTACTGATGGTGGATGGCGGGTGGACGATTCATTAGAGTCGCTTGTCAAAGGTCGACCGGGGAACCCGTGGATCGAGCGAAGTCAGACTTAATAGATAGTTGAAAGGATGGACATGAAGCTTCAGGGCAAGATAGCAATCGTAACGGGGGCGGGGCAGGGGATCGGACGAGGGATTGCAGAGGTCTTTGCCGAACAGGGCGCGGATCTCGTGATCAACGATATCGCCTCCTCAAAAGGGCTGGATGACCTTGCCGCATGGATTCAGGATAAGGGTCGGCGCGTGATTGCTGTCCAGGGCGATGTCTCAAAGCGTGCGGATGTCGAGCATATCTTCGATCGCGCCTGGGCAGAGCTTGGGCCGGCAGATATCCTGGTGAATAACGCTGGGATTGAGACCATTGTCCCTTTTCTCGACCTTACCGACGAGCAGTGGCGCGATGTGACTGACACCAATCTGAAGAGCGAATGGATGTGCTGCCAAAGCTTCTGCCGACGTGTTATTGGTGATGGTCGTAAGGGTTCGATTGTAAATATTGGATCCATTCAGGCTGCCCGGGTATTGCCGGGGCGAACTCATTATGCTCCCAGCAAGCTTGCAGTCGAGGCGCTCACGCGCAATGTCTCGGCAGAGGTTGGGGCACATGGAATCCGCGTGAACTGTATTCATCCCGGGCTCATCGATACCCCGATGATCAGTTGGGTCATGCAGAGTAAAGAGTTGCTGCCCCAGGTCGTGGCACAGATCTCGATGGGACGGCCTGGACAGCCGCGAGAGATTGGCGACGTCGCTGCCTTTCTGGTATCGGACGAAGCAGCATACGTCACCGGGCAGTCTATCTATGTTGATGGCGGCTGGGTGGGTAAGTAGGTTCTGGGCAAAGTAAAACGCACAGCGGATACGAGAGATGGCCCACCAGGAGTCTCTCGTATCCGCTGTACCTGTTTAACGTAAGTAGAAGTGCGTCGCCTCTTCTTCTACCTACTTCTTGGCGGGGTTAGTCTCTGGCAATGCAAACACGTAATAGCCCTGCGTTTGCTGCTCAGCTTTCTTGGGTGAGTTTCCTGTTGTCCGCTGGGGCTCCCCATCTCCAACCACAACTTCTGCGTCGGGACGGGCGCTGGTCACGACGTACTCGCGCCCATTGACTTCGTAGACAGCTGGAATCCCTTCAGGGCCTGAAGCGACCTTAGTCTCCCAAAGCACCTTCCCACTGTCCTTGTCATAGGCACGAAAGGTGGAGTCGGACTTCGTCCCAGAGAAGATGAGGCCTCCGGCAGTTACGACAACACCTCCTCGCGGCCAGAAGCTCCCGGTATCCTTGATCCCTTTCTCTACCAGCGAGGTAACCCCACCCAGGGGGATCTGCCATGCGATGACGCCTTTGTTGAGATCGTATGCCGTCAACGTCGACCACGGCGGACTAATCGCTGGAAGACCATCGGTTGAGTTCATATAGCCATACCCTGTCCAGTAACGCGTCTGTTCCGGGCCAAGCTTCGGTGCGGCGACGGGCGGAGCCATAATCCGTGCAAGGATATCGGCAGGAATGGTCGACTTTTGCGGATTGGCAAGATACGCAATTAAATGATTGATATCTTCGTCTGCTAAGTCAGGGAATGCCGGCATGGGAGAGAGTCCATCATGGACCGCCGAACGTACGCGATCTGCCCCTATGCGCCAAACAACATCGATGAGAGAAGGGATGGCTGGAGGCTGCCCCTTCAAGGCGGCAGTGTGGCATGACTGACAGTTTTGCAGATAGATGATCTGCCCCTGATTTTCTGGAGGTCCCGATATTTGCCGGCGAGGCGGTTTTGCTGCCAGATGCAGAAGCGAGGGCGCGTCTTTTGACTGAATATAGAGCATGCCTGTTGTTGGATCGACGGCGCCGGACCCCCAGTTCGCTCCACCATTGTTGCCTGGCGTCTCCATGGTGGTTCCCAGCGTCGGCGGCGTGTAGAGACCCTCATTGCGGGCAGCGAGCACCTGAGCTTTGATCTTCTCTCGCTCTGCCGGATCAGCGATGTAGGGATTAACTTCGTCGGCAGTGAAGATCTGTCGTGCAAATGGAGGTAGAACTGTAGGGAAAGGCTGTGTCGGCCACGACTGCTCGCCTGGCACATCCGATTTTGGTACCGAGCGCTCCTCGATCGGCCAGATCGGCTTTCCGGTCACCCGATTGAAGACGTAAAGAAAACCATTCTTGCCGGGCTGCGCTACAGCATCGACCATCTTGCCGTCGTGCTTGATCGTCAGCAGTTTCGGCCCGGTTTCGAGGTCGTAGTCCCAGAGGTCATGATGCGTCGTCTGGAAGTGCCATAAGTACTTGCCCGTTCGCGCATCCAGAGCCAGCAGGGAATCGGAGAAAAGATTAGCTCCAGGCCGATCCGCTCCATAAAAATCATAGGTCGGCGAGCCCAGTGGGAAGTAGGCAATACCGCGTTTCTGATCGATTGTGATCTCGCCCCAGGTATTGGTTCCGCCCGTATATTTCCAGGCATCCTTTGGCCACGTATCATAGCCCATCTCTCCGGGATGAGGGATGGTATGGAAGGTCCAGACCAATTTTCCGGTAAGAACATTGAAAGCGCGGAGATCACCCGGAGGCGATCCGTACTCTTCTCCTGTCGCTGATCCGAGGATAAGGAGGTTTTCGAAGACTCTTCCGGGCGTTCCCGACTGAATCTGACGAATCGTCTTGGGATCGCGCCCAAGCCCCTCACGAAGGTCGACATCGCCATTTTCCCCAAAAGAACTAACGGTTTTGCCTGTCAGAGCGTCAATCGCGTGCAGAATATTGTCGGTGGAGTAGAAAAGCCGCCGGTCCGATCGACCCTTGCTCTCCCAGTAATTGATCCCGCGGTTGGTGATATTGCGCGGGTGGTGGTTATCGTGAATCCAGATTTCTTTGCCCGTTGTTGCGTCAAGAGCCACAATATTATTGTCTTTGCCGATCACATACATCATGTTGTCGACGATCACAGGGTTGAAGCCGAATCGAAAGCCGTTATTTCCGGCAGGGTAGAACCAGACCTGCCGCAGTTGTGTCACATTCGTCTTGTTGATCTGCTTGAGTCCGGAGTACTGCGCGGAATCCATACCTCCTGAGTAATCACTCCAGGTTGTATAGGGTGCGCGGGCAGGAGCGGCAGCCGCATAGACGGACGGCGTCCTTAGTTGATGATGGGCTAAAGATGCTCCCCCAATGGCAACGAGAGAGAAAGCTGATGCACGCCATAGAGTTGTACGCATTTTGTTTATTGGCCCTTCTTATAAATCATGGTCTTAAATATCAATCAGTTAAAAATAGAGTGCCCCGCCGACAGACTCTGTCGACGGGGCACTCTATGGTCAGAAGCTAATTCGCCCGGCTACCTGCAGTAGTC
>JBDTWV010000171.1:0-5928 GCA_040006495.1 Dokdonella sp. | reverse complement strand
TTGCGCGGATCGGCGCGGTAGTGCGTGCTGATCTTCGCCAGCGGCGCCTGTAGATCGGCGATCAGCTGCAGAAACGGCTGCCGCAGTACGTGTTCGTAGCGCGGCTTGTTCGCGTGGAACCAGGCGCGGTTGTTGTTCGCCGCAAGGTCGCGCAGGAATTTGAACGTTGCAGAAGTGAAGTATTTCGTGGTCACTGGGGTCGCATTTCCTGGCGGAGCGGATTTCTATTGTAGGAGCGCTGCAAGCGCGGTCGGGACACGCGTTTGCGAGACAACCGTCGCGGCTGCGCTGTTCCTATAGGAGGTTTTGGGCCCAACTTTCCAACGCATCGAGAAGGGGGATATGCGCCGAAGGCAATGTCGGATCAGCGCGCATGCTCGAAATCGTCGCTAAGTACTCTTCGCGCGTCAGCGTGGTCAATGGGGTCGCGGTTTCGATGCGGCGCTTACGGAATTCGTTCCAGCGCGCATTTTCTTCAGTGTCGAGCGTCTCCGGCCAGTTGCGTGCGCGATAGCGGAACAGGAGTTCGGCATAGCGCGCATCCTTGAATGGAAACGTACGCTGGCCGAGTTCTTGCGGAGACGTTTCGCGTACCGCCGCGAACAATCGCTTGTCGGCGTCGTTCGGAAAGCCACCGCCATACAGCGCAAGTTCGGGGTCAAGCGGTGTATCGCGGTTATCGCCGCGCGAGAACACCGCATGCAGTTTTGAAGTAAGTTCGGGATGGCCACGCAACATGTCCAAGTGCGCAAGTGCAAGGTCACGGTCGAGCGTGATTCGCGCGAGGTCAACGCCTTGCAATGCGCTGAGCGGAGCGAGCGCAGGCGACTTGTTCGCGTGGATCGCCTTCAGCGGAATCCGTTCGACGCCTTCGGGCAGGTCCGCGCGCGAGACGAAGACGCGATCGGCGATCGCATCGGCATCGAGTTCGAGTAGCGGCGTCGGATCGACATCGAGGTCGTACGCGATGACCGCGTTCGGTTGGCTCGGGTGCATGACGAGGGGCGCGACCAGCGCGAGGCAACCGCGGCTGGCTGGATAGCGCGACGATACGTGGACCAGCGGAGTCATCCGCGCGACATCGAGCAGTTCGAACGCGCGTTGCTTGCGGCGTAGCCCGAAGTAGAACTCCCACAGGCGCGGCTGGCGTACGCGGATCAGGCGCGCGAGGCCGATCAACGCCTCGACGTCGGATACCGCATCATGCGCGCGGTGTTGCTCGATATGGTTGGCGCTGGCAAGGTGTTCGAGGCGGAAGCTAGGCGTGCCATCGTCGCGGCGTGGCCATTCGATCCCATCCGGGCGTAGCGCGTAGCACATGCGGGCGAGGTCGATCAGGTCCCAACGCGAGTTGCCGTTCTTCCACTCGCGTTCGTACGGATCATGGAAATTCCGGTACAGCATCTGCCGGGTGATCTCGTCGTCGAAGCGGATCGAGTTGTAGCCGACACTGCAGGTGCCGGGTTCGGACATGTGCTCGTTGACGAGGCCCGCGAACTCCGCTTCGATCACGCCATCGCGTTGCATCTGCTGCGGCGTGATCCCGGTGATCAGGCACGCTTGCGGGTGCGGCAGCACGTCCCGCGCCGGTTTGCAGAAGATCGAGATCGACTCGCCGATTGGATCCAGATCCAGCGTGGTGCGGATCGCGGCAAACTGCGCTGGGCGATCACGACGCGTGTCCGCACCGGTGGTTTCGTAGTCGTGCCAGAGAAAGGTCGGTGTCATCGTGGGGTCAGCATAGCGGCACGAGTACCATTGCGACCGGCAAGTCTTTCAAACGCGGCAGTGCTTGCCTAGACTCACGCCTCATTCGATGAAGGAACAGCATGCGCGGACCGGACGACGAAAACCTGATTTGGATCGATCTGGAGATGACCGGACTCGATCCGGGCAATGATTCAATCATCGAAATTGCGACGATCGTGACCGACCGGGATCTGAACCCGCTGGCCGATGGGCCCGAGTTCGCGATCCACCATCCGTTGGAGCGCCTGGAGGCGATGGACGACTGGAATCGCAACCAGCATCACAAATCGGGACTGTGGAAGCGCGTGATCGAATCCAGCGTCGACCTTGCGACGGCCGAGGCACTCACGGTCGAGTTTCTTTCGCACTGGGTTCCGGCAGGGAAATCGCCGATGTGCGGCAATTCGATCTGCCAGGATCGTCGTTTCCTGTATCGATTGATGCCGCGGCTGGAACGCTATTTCCATTACCGCAATCTCGATGTGTCGACTGTCAAGGAGCTGTCGCGGCGCTGGGCGCCGGAGGTTGCGCGCGGTTTCAGCAAGGAGTCCGCGCATACAGCGCTCAGCGACGTGCGCGATTCGATCGCGGAATTGCGCTACTACCGACCGTTCATGGGGCGCATCGCAGGAACGCTTGAAGCGCCGTGAACGGGTTCGATTGCGTTCGCGTCTGATGCTGAAGTCGCGGATTGCCTGGCTACGCCGAAAACTCTTCCCGGCTACTCGAGCACCCGTTTGCCATAGACGAAATGCTGGCGCCACCAGCCGCTGTCGAGGCTGTCGAGGCGCACCGTGCCACCGCTGTTCGGTGCATTGACGAAACGGCGTTCGCCGACGTAGATGCCGACGTGGCTGACCCGGCCAGCGGAGGCAAAGAAAACCAGATCACCCGATTGCAGCGTGTCGATGGCGAGCTTGCGCTTGCCAAGTTCACTCATCTGTGCCGATGTGCGTGGCAGCGCTACGCCTGCTGCGTCTCGGAACACGTAGTCGACCAGGCCACTGCAGTCGAAGCCGCCTTGCGGCGTGTTGCCGCCGTAGCGGTACGGAATGCCGACCAGTGCGATTGCGCGAAACAGAACAGCGTTTGCGGCATCTGCTCGTGCGGAGCCCGCAACCAGCGGCGGCGATGAGGCGGGACGCGCCGCACGCCGCGGCGCGCTCGCGCATGCGCACAGTACGAGGCCGAGCAGAACAGCGATGACGATGCGTGAGGCGGAACTCATGCCGCTACGCTCGCCGCTCGGCGAGCGCATGTCAATGTTGCACAAACGTTGCGAAAAAAGTCGGGCGGGTCAGGCGGCGCTGCCGCAAAGTGTCAGTTTCGGACGCGCGCTGACCTCGGGCATGGTGGTTGCGGCGGCAGGAATGAGCAACGAGTGCAGATCCTTGACCGTTTCCTCGAAGCGGGTCAGGCGATCGTTCGCGGCGATAGAAACCGCATGTGGCACGCCACCGGCGTCGAGCAAACCATGGATCAGCGCGCGCTGGGGCTCGCCGAAATCGGGATCTTGCAGGGCTTCGTCCAGCGCGCAGACGAGGGCAGCGAGCCAGCCCGAGTTCGGCGCGCGCAAGGCAAGCAGCAATTCGTTCGTCGATACCTTCATGGCGATCCCCTGGCGTCAGAAATTTTCGGGGAAGGTGCTGCAGGTTTGATGCCAACGGCGCGGATTTCTTCTCGGGCCAAAATCTTCGCAATGGTTTGCCGATCGACCGACTGGTCGATCCATCTGCAATGTTGGAAGGACTTTGCACATATTGGTATATTAATTTATCGCCGTGCCGGATAACGTCTCTTCAGGCAACGTCCGCCGCGCCCGTCAGGGCAACGGACGTCGCGCGAATCCACGTGTATCAATATTTACCTCTGCCCGCTGGAGAGCCAACATGAGACTGCTTGCCCCGTCGCCAGCACCTGCGCTTCACCTGATCGACATCTATGGCGAGTCCATCACCATCGGCGGATCGGGCCGCCTAACCCTGCTTTCCTTTTTTCGCGACGCCGCCTGTCCGTTCTGCAACTTCAGGATCTATGAGCTGACCACGTATCAGAAAAGCCTGGCGGCGCTCGGCCTGGACATTGTGGCCGTCTTCAATTCGACGCCGGCCGAGGTGATGCGATTTGTCGCACGCCAGCGCCGACCGTTCCGGATCGCGGCAGACCCGACCTCAAGCGCGCATGACGCTTATGGCATCGAACACTCGTTCTGGCGCAAGATCAAGGCGATCGTTATGCGCGTGCCGACCCTGCTCAAGGGGCTGCGCATCGTCGGACTGGCTGGATTCAAGACTGGCAATTTGATGCCGGCCGATTTTCTGATCGACGAACACGGTCGCATCGTCGAGGCATATTACGGTGGCGATGCTGGCGACCGCATTCCTTTCGAGCGCATTGAGTTGTTCCTCGCGCGCGGGCTGATGGCGCGGGCAGGCACGGCGAGGGCCTGATTCGATCGCGCGATGGCCGTGGGTGGATACGTATGGTGGCTGCTAGAACCGTTCGCCGGATGGCAGATGGCGCCATTCGCCAGGGGCCACCTTTCCCAACGCGACGCGCCCGATGCGGATTCGCTTCATTGCGATGACTTCGAGTCCGACCTGCGCGCACATGTCGCGCAGCTGTCCCGGTTGCACGCCCTTGATCGCAAAGCGCAGGCGCACTTCGTTCTGCCAGCTCACCTTGCACGGCGCCAGTGTGCGGCCGTTGTAATTCAGACCTTGGCTGAGTTTGAACAGGCCATAGGGCGCGATCTCGCCTTCGATCTCGACAATGAACTCCTGTTCGAGGTGAAGGCCATCCTGCATCAGCTTGCGCGCGATGCCGGGATCCTGGCTAAGCACCATCAGACCGCTGGCGTCGCGCTCCAGCGGCATCAACGGCGTGAGCCGCGCCAGGTTCCGCTTCAGCAGGCGGATGCCGGAGTTGTCCAGCGCCGAACGGGTGGCCGGTGTCAGCAAGGACATGGCTGCGTTCGGTCCGGCCAGAAATTCCACGCCGGCCGGTTTGTGCAATAGCAGGGTGGCCGGCTCCAGCGTGGCGGGCGAAGCGCCAGGATCGATCGTGACGACTTCGCTGGCCACCATGTGCTGCGGTTCCTCGACCACAACACCGTCCACCGACACCCAGCCGCCTTCGATCAACTGCTCCGCTTCGCGTCGCGAACATTGCGTCAACGCGATCACACGCTTGGCGAGTCGGATCGATTCCGCGGGTGAGGACGGTTCATTCATTGCGAAAGTCGGGATAATGTGAGGAGTCGCACTGCGGCTTGCCGGAGTGCTCGATTCAATGCGGCGTTCGAGCGCGGAAGTGAACGCGGATCTCGATCGTGCCGCTATCATGACGCCATGTCGACACTATTGCTGAATTTGCGCAACGTACCCGATGACGAAGCCGCCGACGTGCGTGCGCTGCTCGACGCGCACGCGATCGCTTTTTTCGAAACGAGGCCGAGTCGTTGGGGCATATCAGCCGGCGCGATCTGGATCAAGGAGCCGGTCGCTGTCGATGAAGCGCGCCGATTGATGACCGACTATCAGCGCGAACGCCAATCGCGGGCCCGCGCCGCGTATGCCGAAGCGAGGCGCGAGGGCACAGCGGCGACTTGGTGGACCGTAGTGCGCGATGAACCAGTACGGGTTCTGGTGGTGATCGTGTCAGTCGCATTCGTACTGGGCCTGCTCGCATTGCCGATCTTCCTGATGTCCCATGGCTGAGGATGCTCCGATGGAAGATGTGCCGATCCTGCTTGCGTGCCCGCATTGCGGCGCGACGAATCGAGTGCCGCCTGCGCGCCTGCGAGAAACCCCGCAGTGCGGTCGCTGCCATCAGGCGTTGTTTGCCGGAAAGCCGGTCACGCTCGTCGCGGCGAACTTCGACGCGCATGCGCAATCCAGCGGATTGCCATTGCTGGTCGATTTCTGGGCGCCGTGGTGCGGCCCTTGCCTGTCAATGGCGCCGCAGTTCGAGGCGGCGGCGAAACAGCTGGAGCCGCAGTTCCGGCTGGGGAAAGTGGACACCGAAGCCGAACCCACGCTCGGCGCACGTTTCGCGATCCGCAGCATCCCAACCCTGGTGTTGCTGCTGGCCGGTCGCGAGATTGCCCGGCAATCCGGTGCGATCGGCAGCGACCAGATCGTGCGCTGGGCGCGATCGCAAACGCGCTGACGGCGTGCG
>JBDTWV010000170.1:0-5933 GCA_040006495.1 Dokdonella sp. | reverse complement strand
GTGCATCCCATCCCAGCGCACCGATCAGCATCACGCACAGCAACACTTCCAGCAGCGCAGGCAGCCGGGCGGCGGCGATCACCCAGGCCGCGACGATGCCGTGGCAGAAATAGAACAGGCTGAGGATGCCGACCCAGAGCACCGCACGCCGCACGCCCGTGCGCAATGCGAGCAAAGGCAGCAGCAACGGCGGCAGGGTCAGCAGCAGGGCGAACAAAGCGCTGCCGCCGGCCGGCGGTGCCAACCACAGGTACCAAGCCAACTGCAGCAGCACAAGTCCTGCCCAGGCGATACAACCGAGGTGCAACGGTTTCATGGCCGCACGTCCAGTCTCAGGGCGATTTCGGCGACACGCCGGCCCAGCGCACGTGCGATCACGCGCTCGTCGTCGCTGATCGCGTTGTCGCCAGACACGCCTCCGACGTGACTCGCGCCATACGGCGAGCCGCCGCCGAGCGTGCGATTCAGTGCGACTTCGGTATACGGAACGCCGACGATCAACATGCCGTGATGCAGCAGCGGCAGCATCATGGAGGTCAGCGTGGTTTCCTGACCGCCATGCATCGTGCTGGTCGAGGTGAATACGCCGGCTGGCTTGCCCGCCAGTGTGCCGGAAGCCCACTCAGCGGCCGTCGAGTCGATGAAATATTTGAGCGGCGCGGCCATGTTGCCGAAACGAGTCGGGCTACCGAGCACGAGGCCCGCGCACTCGCGCAGATCGTCACGGGTCGCATACGGTGCGCCTTCATCGGGTTCCGGCGGTTGCGCATTTTCGGTGACCGGTGCGACCGGCGGCACGCTGCGCAGCCGTGCGCGGACGCCGGGCACTTCGCCGATGCCGCGGGCAACCAGGCGTGCGAGTTGCGCGACCTTGCCGGTGCGGCTGTAGTACAGGACCAGGATGTCGTTCATTCGTGCCGCATGCCTTTATGCCATCCCCTGAGGCCGATCTTGAGTCAGGTCGCAGGGGGTGTTGGATCGGGATGCGTTGTCGCGATGTTTGGCCGCGTCTGCGCACTGGGTTAGGCTCGCGCCATGTACACACGCATTGCGAAGTTTGCCAGATCCCGCTACGACCGTGAGCGTCTCGTGGCGTTTGCCCAGTTCACCTGGACGCGCTTCCTCGAAGATCGCTGCTTCCAGACCGCGGGTGCGCTTGCATTCACCTCGGTGTTCGCGCTGGTTCCTCTGACCGCGGCCGTGCTCGGCATCCTCGCCGCATTCCCCGGCTTCGCCGACTGGCGTGAGCAACTCACGCAATGGGTGTTCGACAACTTCGTGCCGACGGCCGGCAGCGCGGTGCAGGGTTACATCACCCAATTCGCCGATAACGCGAGCAAGGCAACTGTCGTTGGTGTGCTGGTGCTGCTGTTCAGCGCGGTGTCCCTGATGATGAGCATCGAGGATGCGTTCAACCGGATCTGGCGCGTGCAGGTCATGCGCAGCCCAGGCGCACGCTTCGTCATTTACTGGACCGCATTGACGCTCGGCCCGATGTTGTTGGTGGCCGCGCTCGCGATCAGTTCGTACGCGTTCGCGTTGCCGTTCATCGATGCCGCGCAAGCGCAGTTCTCGCTGAAGGCACGCGTGCTTTCGGTGCTGCCGTTCGTGATCGTCCTGGTCGCACTGGTGGCGGCGTTCGTAGCCATTCCCAACCGTACCGTTCGGGTGCGCAAAGCGTTGCTCGGCGCGTTGATTGCAGCCGTGCTGTTCGAAGCAGCCAAACGCGGCTTTGCCCTTTACGCGACGCAA
This sequence comes from Dokdonella sp., assembly GCA_040006495.1. GTDB lineage: Bacteria > Pseudomonadota > Gammaproteobacteria > Xanthomonadales > Rhodanobacteraceae > Dokdonella_A. Next base: position 4,181 of record JBDTWV010000170.1, on the reverse strand, counting down.
TACGCGAGCTACCAACAAGTATACGGTGCGCTCGCGATGGTCCCGGTGTTCATCCTGTGGATCTACCTTTCCTGGGCGATCGTGCTGCTCGGCGCGTCGATCAGCGCATCGCTGGGTGCGTTCGACTATCGTCCCGCGTCGCTGCGCCTTGCGCATGGCAACGAATTTTCCGGTCTCCTGCGCGTGCTTGCCTGTTTTGCAAACGCGCAACGCGAAGGCAAAGGCTTGCATACCGACGATCTGCTCGCCGCCGAACCGTTCCTCACCGACGATCTGCTGCAACGCTATTTCGGTGACCTGCACCGTGTGGGCCTGATCCAGCGAGGCGAGGAAGGCGCATGGATGGTCGTGCGCGACTTGGCCACCATCGATCTGCTGGAAATCTATCGCGTGGGTGGCTACCGGCTGGCGATCGACTCGAACGTCCCCGGCAGCGTGGGCAATGCGACCGCCACGGCTTTGCTCGCCCAGGTGGGCGAGAAGGTGCGCGCGGCGCTGGCAGTGCCATTGGCGCAGCTGTTTGCACCGGATGTACCATCGCCGACCGTGCGGGTGTCGTCGACGCCTGCGCCCACGATGACATCGCCGGAGCGACCATGACGCTGATTCGCCTTCTCGCCTTCTCGCTGTTGGCGACTGTTGCCGGCAGCGGGCATCGTGCATTCGCGAAAACCGCCGCGCACCCCGCACTCACTGTGACCACACTCGATGGCAAGACTTTCGACCTTGCCGCGCAACATGGCAAGTGGGTGATCGTGAACTTCTGGGCGACCTGGTGCTCGCCGTGCATCAAGGAAATGCCGGACATCTCCGCGTTCGTCGCCGGTCACAAGGAGGTCGCCGCGATCGGGCTTGCTTACGAGGACACCGACAAGGCCGAGGTCCAGGCATTTGCGAAAGCGCATCCGGTCGCATATCCACTCGCGCAAGTGGATGTCTACAAACCGCCGGCTGATTTCGACACGCCGCGCGGCCTGCCGACGACCTATCTGATCGCGCCGGACGGGAGTATCGCGAAGCAGTTCACCGGCCCGATCACCGCGACCGACCTCGAAAACGCGATCGCGGCTGCCGGAAAGAAATAGCGACGCGTATGGCCAGCGCGAGATTCATCGTGTCCGGAACAGTCCAAGGCGTTTTCTTCCGCGCTTCAACACGCGCGCGCGCATGCGAACTTGGCCTGACTGGATTCGCACGCAATCGTGCGGATGGCTCCGTCGAGATCGTCGCCTGCGGCAGCCCCGACGCGCTGCGCGAACTTGAGGCGTGGTTGCACGACGGGCCCGCGGCTGCCCGCGTGGTGGCGGTCGCACGCGAGGAGTTGCCCGCGCAGGATCACGCTGGCTTCACCACGCAATGAGCGTCCGACGATCGTGCAGGAGCGGCGCCAGCCGCGACGCTTCCAAAGCCCCCAGCCGCAAAGAACGGGCTGGGGGCAGATGGGGTTCGCGATGAAGTCCATAAGCTTAGGAACGGTGATCTGTTCTCCCGGTTCTGTCAGGTGAGTAGGGAAGAGGCCGGGCTGCGGCGCCCACGACGACCCAAAATCGATACCTCGGTGGCCGCGCGCACGCCGCGACACGGTCTCGCGCGCGCGATCTCCAAGCTCGGCATCTGCTCGCGCAGCCAGGCTGCAAAATGGATTGACGAAGGGCGCGTCGCCGTCAACGGCCGCATCGCGCGCGATCCGGAATTGCCAATCGATGCCATGCGTGACCGTATCGCAGTCGATGGCGCTGAAGTCGGCGCACGCGAGCGCGTCTATCTGATGCTCAACAAGCCGCGTGGCTACGTCACCAGTGCGGCCGATGAGCGAGGTCGCGATACCGTCTATGCGCTACTGGCTGATGCGGGCCTGCCGTGGCTCGCACCCGTTGGCCGATTGGACAAAGGCAGCGAAGGCCTGCTGCTGCTGACCAACGACAGCGTCTGGGCAGCGCGCATCACCGCGCCGGAAGCACATCTCGACAAGATCTATCACGTGCAGATCGATCGCCTGCCGGATGCCGCGTTGCTGGCCGCGCTCCATGATGGGGTCGATGACGCAGGCGAACGACTAGCGGTGAAGTTGGCGCGCGAATTGCGTCGCGGCGACAAGCATGCATGGCTTGAAATCGTGCTCGACGAAGGCCGTAACCGCCAGATCCGCCGCATCTTCGCTGCCTTCGGCATCGGCGTGTTGCGTCTGGTGCGGGTGGCGCTGGGCGAATTGACGCTGGGTACGCTTGGCAAAGGTGCGTGGCGCAAACTCGATGCCGCTGAGGTGGCGCACTTGGTTGATTGATAGTGCGGCACCGTACGGATGAACTACGAGGATCCATCGGGTCGGCGTGTTCTAGCATCACCCCGCTTGCAGACGGGGCTATGCGCCCATGAAGGGTGGCTACCGACCCATAGGCGTCATGCGAGACGGTCCGATTTCGGCAGTCGTATCTCGCTGGCACTCAGTTAACGTGAACAACAGATGCCGACTCTCCACATCGCGCAAAGTGTCAGGCGTAGACTTCGTCGATCGATACGAGTGCCACGCCAATGGGCCAGCTGAGCCTGCATGATCCCTTGTTCGCGACCTATGCCATCGCGGCGTCGCTGATGATCCTCAAGGCCACTGGCATGTCGTGGCTGACGGTGGTGCGCATGATGCGGGCCAACGGCGGATTCCGTTCGCCGGAAGACCTGAAAAGGACGCCCCTCAATCCCAATCCCCGACCCGACCAGACTGCGCCGAACGAATACGTCGACCGAATCCGGCGTATCCATCTAAACGACCTCGAAAACCTCCCGTTCTTCCTTGTGTCGGGATTACTGTTCGTACTGACCGAGCCATCTTTGCTACTCGCACGGGTGCTGCTGTACGGTTATGTCGTGTCGCGATTGCTGCACTTCGCTGCTTACCTCACCGGGCAGACCCACGAAACGCGGGCCACGTTCTGGAGCGTGGGGTCGCTCATGCTGATCTTCATGACATGCTGGACTTTGTTCATCGCGCTGGGGTTCTAGGCGGCTACCGACCCAAACCTGCCGGTCATGAATGGTGGCTTTGGGGCGGTTCATTTGGTCTGCCTGCTTGGTCCGCTATTAACGCCTGCTTGAACCTTCCTACTCCCGAAACACTACCGCTGTGTTTCCGCCGGCGGCCTTACTCTGGTAGAGCGATTTGTCGGCATCAGCAAATAGCGCGCCACGTGTGCTGTATTCGCTGCTGGATATGCCGACGCTCAGGGTGACCTTTTCGCCCAGTTCGGCGACAGCCACTGCGAAGAGCTGGCGCATATTTTCAGCGATCTCGAGCAGCTTGCTGCTGGGCGAATGTGAGATAGCCAAAGCGAACTCGTCGCCTCCTAGGCGCGCGACGACATCGGACGTTTTGGACACCGTGAGAAGCGTCGCTCCGATAGCCCTGAGGACGGCATCGCCGATCAGATGGCCCTTCGTATCGTTGACAGCCTTGAAGCGATCTAAGTCAATAAGCAGCAGACCAATGGGGTAACTACGGCGGCCCGATCGCGCAAGTTCGTCTTCCCATCGCGCGATGAAAAAGCGCCGATTTGGCAGGCCGGTGAGCATATCGGTATTCGCCAACCGCTCCATGCGTTGTGAATCGCCCTCGTGGCGTTTGGATTCTGATCGCGCGTCGCGAGCATCCTTCTCCGCAACAGTCGCCCGCCCCAAGGCGAGAAGTCTTTGCTGATCACTCTCGAGCAACTTCTGCAGAGCCTCAGCGATGAATCGCATCGCCGTCATCTGGTCGTCGTCCAGCACGATGGCATTACAGCTCGCACCGCACACCGTGCCGATCGAGCTATCGCCAGCAAGAATCGGGACGGCAAAAAAACTTTTCATCTCCTGTGCAATTGCGCCAGGTGTGGCGGGAACGTCCAAGCCAACCGCGCAGCTATGGGGTTTCCCAGCTAGAAACATAGCGCGGCACATGGAGTCCTTCCAATCAACGCGACTTCCTTCGGAGATCTCCATTCGTCCAGTATTCGAACTGAAGAGCACGTGTTGTTCCTGCTGATCCCAATCAATGGCGGTGATAAAGCTCGTTTCCATGCCGGTTATGTGCTGAACCAATCGAAGCAGCGGACGCGCTATGTGTTCTAGTGCTGACGGCTGCTCTGCACCCGATTTATTGTTCAATACGGCGTGATCTGAAGATTCGGTCATTGCATGACTCAATG
>JBDTWV010000169.1:0-5942 GCA_040006495.1 Dokdonella sp. | reverse complement strand
CTCAACTCATCGCAGCACCCCATGGAGCATTACCTCGCCATGCGCGACGAGCTGCAGCGCAACGGCCACTGGCGCGGCGAGCTGTGGCAGCGACGCAAGGACGGTGAGGAATTCCTCAGCTGGGCCGAACTGTCCGAAGTGTGCAATGCGAACGCCGTGCGCACGCATTTCGTCGGCGTGATTACCGATATCACCGACCGCAAGCGCGCCGAGCAGGAGCTTCGCTATCTCGCCAACTACGATGCGTTGACCGGGCTGCCCAACCGCACTCTGCTCAGTGAGCGCATCGGCCAGGCAATTGTTCGCGCGCAGCGCACCTCGCGCAAGATAGCGGTGCTGTTTCTCGACCTCGATCGCTTCAAGCACGTCAACGATTCGATGGGACATGCTGCCGGCGATCGCATGCTCAAGGCAGCCGGCAGCCGGCTGCGGCAAGTGGTGCGCCAAGGCGACTCGGTCGCGCGCATCGGCGGCGATGAATTCACGATCGTGCTCGAGGACATCTCGGCGAGCTCCGAAGCGGAGAACATCGCCGAGAAAGTCATCGCGGCGTTCGAAGAGCCGCTTGAACTGGACAGCGGCCAGGAAGTCGTGATCTCGCCGTCCATCGGCATCAGCATGTATCCCGACCACGGTCAATCGCCGAGCGACCTGCTTAAATTCGCCGACACGGCGATGTACCAGGCCAAGGACCACGGCCGCAAGACCTGGATGGTTTACACCGAAGCGATGGACGCGGCGGCGCGCCTGCGCGCCACCACGACCGCGTTGCTGAGCAAGGCGCTGGAGCGCAACGAACTGCGCCTGGTCTACCAGCCAAAGCTGTCGCTGCTCGACGAACGCATCACCGGTGTCGAGGCGCTGCTGCGCTGGCGCAGTGCTGAACTCGGCAACGTATCGCCCGGCGTGTTCATTCCGATCGCCGAGGAAACGGGACTGATCATCGAGATCGGCGACTGGGTCGTTGCGCAGGCCTGCTCGCAACTGGCGCGCTGGCGCGCAGAGGGGATCGAGGACATCACGATGTCAGTCAATGTGTCGGTCGCGCAACTGCTGCGCGGGGACTTGATCCGGCGCTTGTGCGACGTACTCGCCGAGTTCGATATTGCTCCGAACCTGCTCGAACTTGAATTGACCGAAAGCATGGTCATGGCCAACGCGGAGCAATCGATCACGACTCTGCGCCGCCTCAAGGCGATCGGCGTCGCACTCGCGATCGACGATTTCGGTACCGGCTATTCCTCGCTCAGCTACCTCAAACGACTGCCGATCGACGCGCTCAAGATCGACAAGGAGTTCGTCGGTGACATCACGACCGATCCAGGTGACGAGGCGATTACCGCGACCGTGATCACGATGGCGCACTCGCTCGGACTCAACGTCATCGCCGAGGGCGTCGAACGCATCGAACAGGTCGAGTACCTGCGCGAGCAGGGCTGCGACGAGATCCAGGGCCACTGGCTGGCCTTCCCGTTGCCGCCGGACCAATGCCTCGCGTTCCTGCGCGAACGCGCCGACCAACGCCGCATCGTACTTGGCGAGACCCAAGGCTGACGGTGGCGGCGGCCCCGCCACCGCTTGATACGCGATGCGACCGCCAAACCATGCAGCGGCGATGCTATATTTCCGCACATGTCCATCCATGAGCAAAGCCTGCTGGTCATTGGCGACCGACTCGATCGCCTGGTGGAGCTGTGCCGCACGCTGCAGGACGAAAACCGCAGCCTGCGCCATAGCCAGGAGCAGCTCGCCAGTGAGCGCTCCCAATTGCTCGCGCGCAATGAGCAGGCGCGCTCGCGCGTCGAGGCGATGATCATGCGGCTGAAATCGCTGGAGCAAAACCCCGGATGAGCGCGAGTGAGCCCGTTGCGGTGCATATACTCGACCGCGAGTTCCTGATCGCGTGCACAGCCGAGGAACGCCCAGGCCTGCTGGATGCGGCGCGCCACCTCGATGCGAAGATGCGCGAACTGCGCGGCAACGCGCGTGCCGGTGGGCTCGATCGCATCGCGATCCTTGCCGCGCTGCAGATCAGCCACGAGTTGCTGAACGCGCGCCAGCACGAATTGGCAGAATCGGCCCACTTGGCAGAGAAACTGCAAGCGCTCAACGCGAAGCTTGAACGTGCATTCGCGACCTCATTACAATAGCGACAGGCGTCCTCTGCGGTGCCCGGCAGCGCACTCTTACATATTGCCTTGTTCCTATTGACGACCCGGGATTGCGAAACGAAAACCTGTGTGCATGTCCACCCCGTGTGGAAAGCCTAACGGTTCCGTCAGCCCTCCCACCTGATCCCTTCTGGATCAAGGTCGTTCGATGCGCACCGACATAGCGGAGGATGCCACTCTCTTTTTTCGGCGTGGCGGCGGCGTCAACGTTTCGCGATCGTGAACACCGCACACAACTCCCGATGAAACCCGAGACCGACTCACGCAAGCAGTTGCGCACGGAGCTTCGCGCACGTCGCGCGGCGTTGACGGCGGCTGAGCGTATCGCGGCATCGCAAGCGCTGCTCGAACAGCTCGAACAGATTCCTGAATTCCTGACCGATCGACGCATTGGCGGTTATTGGGCGATCGCCGGTGAGTTGCCGCTGGCTGCCGTCATGGCGGGGTTGCGCGCACGCGGCCAAATCTATTGCCTGCCCATCGTTGGCGCCGCACGCCAGCTTGCATTTGCCGCATGGGCGCCGGGCATGGCCATCACGATGAACCGCTACGGCATTCCGGAACCCGAATGCGCAGCCGCCGACCAGCTCGATCCCAAGCAGCTTGATGTCGTGCTGTTGCCGCTGCTCGGTTTCGATCGGTCCGGAAATCGCCTCGGTTTCGGCGGCGGCTGTTACGACCGCAGTTTTGCGTTTCTGCAGGGCCGCAGCGGGGTCGCCCGCCCGGTACTGGTCGGCGTCGGCTATTCGATCCAGGAAGTTCCCGCGATCGAGTCGATGCCGTGGGACGTGCATCTGGACTACATCGCAACCGAACGCGAGCTGATCGACCTCACCCAGTCGGCGACGTGATCGTCGTCACCGCGCCTGTTAAAGTTCGCGCCAATCCGGAAGCGATGCTTTGCATGCACCACTGGCTGATGAAATCGGAACCCGATGCGTTCTCGATCGACGATCTCGCTCGGGTCGGCACCGAGCCGTGGAGTGGCGTGCGCAACTACCAGGCGCGCAACTTCATGCGCGACGGCATGCATCGCGGCGATGGCGTGTTGTTCTATCACTCCAGCTGCGGGGAACCCGGCATCGTCGGAATCGCCACCGTAGCCAGCGATGCCTACCCGGACCCGACCCAGTTCGATCGCAAGAGTCACTATTTCGACTCCAAGAGTTCGCCCGAGGAGCCGCGCTGGATGTTGGTAGACGTGGCGTTCACGCGCAAGCTCGCGCGCACGATCACGTTGACCGAACTCAAGGAACAGCCACGGCTTGGGGACTTTGCGTTGCTTCGCCGCGGCAACCGCCTGTCGATCCTGCCGGTGACGAAGGCACAGTGGGATCGCATTCTTTCCCTCGAGTAAGCCATCGCATGGCACGGCGTCGCCAGCAGCAGCTCATCGGCAGGCGCACGACAAAAATGTCGCTGCGATGTCTTTCCCACACTATTCGGAGACGCCCGTGACCCAAGACGAAGAAAAACGCCTCGCTGGCCGCGCCGCGATGCGCTATGTCGAGGACGGCATGATCGTCGGCGTCGGCACCGGTACGACCGTGGCCCACTTCATCGATGCGTTGGCTGAGCGCAAGCACCTGATCGAGGGCGCGGTATCGAGTTCCGAGCAGTCCACCGCGCGCCTGAAGCAGCACGGCATCCCGGTGCTCGATCTCAATTCAGCAGGCGACATTCCGCTGTACGTGGACGGTGCCGATGAATGCGACCCGCAGCGTTGCCTGATCAAGGGCGGAGGCGCCGCACTGACGCGGGAGAAAATCGTCGCGGCTGCCGCGCGTAAATTCGTGTGCATCATCGATCCAGGAAAACGCGTCGCCATGCTCGGTAAATTTCCGTTGCCGGTCGAAGTGATCCCAATGGCACGCAGCTACGTCGCGCGCGAACTTGTCAAACACGGCGGCCAACCGGTCTGGCGCGACGGCGTGGTTACCGACAACGGCAACTGGATCCTCGACGTGCATGGGTTGCGCATCGCCGATCCGGTCGCGCTCGAGCGTGATCTGAACCAGATTGCCGGCGTCGTCACGGTCGGTTTGTTCGCGCGACGGCGTGCCGATATCGTGCTGATTGGTGACGTGCAGATGAGCTGACCTTGCACTGCCCGTCCGGATTTGTCCGTTTCGGGTGTGATTTGGCGTATTGGAAAATTGAACAATCCTGAGGACGACCGCAATCCATGAGCCTGCTGCGCGATCCGTATGCACCTCGCCAACTAGCCATCGCATTGGCCATCGCGACGACACTTGCCGCCCAGGCCCAAGGCAACGCGTCTTCCGATACCAGTTGGATTCGCTTTCGTGCGGACCCAGTGAATCGCGTGTTCGCCGACATGGCGCAAACACGCAGTCGCCCGCTTCCAACAGCACGGGCAGCCGCCACGTGGCCTGTGACAAACTGCGCCGATGTGGGTACAGGTACGCTGCGCGACGCGGTTGGAAACGCAGCCAGCGGTGACACGATCGACCTGACGGCACTCACCTGCGCCACGATAACCCTGCAAACCGGCGCAATTCCGGTCAACCTGGACGATTTGACGATTGTCGGACCGGGCCGCAACGCGCTGACCCTCGATGGCAATGATGCCGATCGGATTTTTTTCCATCCGGGCCAAGGTCAGTTGCGGCTCGAAGCCATGACGATCCAGCGCGGCCGCGATCGCGCGACCGGCTTCCACGTGGCTGGCGGTGGTTGCATCGCTTCGGCCGGCTATCTGGTTCTCGACGGCGCGACGGTGCGCAATTGCTACGCTGGCGGCGAAGGCGCGTATGGCGGCGCGATCTATGCGTATTCGCTAACGATGGCGAATAGCACCTTGTCCGGCAATCTCGGCTATGGCGTGCATGAGGACGCCGGCACCGCCGCGTTCGGTGGCGCCGCTTTCGTCTACACGATGGACCTCGTCGACAGCACGGTGACCGGCAACCGAGCAGAGCACCTGTTCAACCCAGGCCGCACGACCTACGACATCGGTGGCGGCATCATCACCGTTCGCGGCGGCAGCATCGCAAACTCGACGATCGACTCGAACACCAGCTACGGCCGCGGCGGCGGCATCGCCGCGTTCAACCCGATAACGATCTCCAACAGCACGTTCTCCGGCAACATCGCCCAAACCGACGTTGCCGGAGCACTATTCCTGCGCTGGCCCGCCACGCTGGAGGCAAACAACTGCACCATCACGGCCAACTACGCGCAGGGCGGTGGTGGTGGTATCTGGCTGGCGACCTCCAATTCCAGACTGCAAAGCACGCTCCTGTTCGGCAACAGTGCCGGCGCGAGCCATTTCGCCGACGTGGAAGGGCGGCAGGCGCTGACAATCGCCGGTTCGCACAATCTGATCGGCAGTTCCGACCTCGCGGTCACGTTACCCGCCGATACGCTCGTCGCAAATCCGTTGCTCGGGCCACTCACCTACAACGGTGGACCCACGCGCACGCACGCACTGCTTGCCGGCAGCCCCGCGGTGAACGCCGGCGTCAATCCTGCGAACCTTCCTTTCGACCAGCGCGGATCGCCTTTTGCGCGCGTCCACGGCGCGGCCCCCGATATCGGCGCGTACGAGCAGCAGGCGCTACCTGCACCGTTCGCATCAACCCCGGTTCCGACGCTGTCGCATTGGATGCTGGCTATGCTCGCGTCACTCCTGTGCGTGTTTTCGCTCCGCGCACGCAACCATTCCCGGCGCTAACCCGTCTGCATCGTTCGGCAAAAAAAAACCCCGCACTGTGCGGGGCTTTTCAATTTGGCTGGGGGACTAGGGCT
>JBDTWV010000168.1:0-5943 GCA_040006495.1 Dokdonella sp. | reverse complement strand
GCAGAACCTGCTCTATATCAGCGCCGCATTGCTGTTGGTGCTGCACAACGGCTTCTTCGTCGCCGCCGAATTCGCGCTGGTCAAGCTGCGTCGTACTCAAGCCACGACGATGGCCGCCAGCCACGGCTGGCGCGGACGCATCCTGGTCAACGTGCACGATCGCCTAGACGCGTATCTCTCAGCGTGCCAGCTCGGCATCACGCTGGCCTCGCTCGCGCTCGGCTGGATCGGTGAGCCCGCATTCGCACGTTTGCTCGAACCGGTGTTCGCCCGCTTTGACGTCAGCCCGGAGACCACCTCCGTGGTCGCACTGGTCATCGCGTTTACGCTGATCTCGTACCTGCACATCGTGCTCGGCGAGCTCGCGCCGAAATCGCTGGCGATCCGCCGTCCCGAGCGCATGTCGCTGTGGACCGCCGCACCGCTGTACGCATTCTATTGGATGATGTATCCAGCGATCTGGCTGCTCAACGCGAGCGCGAACCGCATACTCAATCTGGTCGGCCTTGGCGCGGACGCGCACGACGACGCGCCCAACTACTCGCGCGAGGAACTCAAGCTCATCGTGCACGCCAAGCGCGCCGGACACAGCGCTGGCGAGGAGTACTCAATGATGAAGTACGCCCTCGACCTGCCCGAACTGGTCGTCGGCGATCTGCTGCGCACCCGTGACCAACTTGCATCGTTGCGCGATGGCCAGAGCCAGGCCCAAGTGCTCGCCGAATTTCAGCGCACACGTTTCAGTCGTTATCCATGGTTCGACGCCGAAGGCGACCAGGTGCGCGGCGTGTTGCACATGAAGGACCTGCTGCCTGCGATCGCCGAGCACGGCACGATCGACGACATCGCCGCGATGTTGCGCCCGCCAATCCTGCTGCCGCTGCATACCCCCGTACTCGACGTCCTCAAACGCTTCCGTGCCGGGCACACCCACTTGGCACTCGGCGTCGAGGACTCCGGCCGCGTCGCCGGATTCTTCACACTCGAAGATATCGTCGAGGTGATTGTCGGCGACATCGAGGACGAGCGCGTGCCCGGCAGTGCTGAGGTTGCCATCAATGTCTCCGACGGTGAACTCACGATCTCGGGTGGCACGCCGATCTACAAGCTCGAACGCCTGCTCGATCGCGACATCGACGCGCCCGCCGACGTGAACTCGGTCGGAGGTCTTATCATTCACCGCCTGGAGCGCCTGCCGATCGAAGGCGAAGTGCTCGAGTTCGACGGTTTCAGCCTGACCGTCCGCACGATGCAGGGCGCGCGCGCGCAGGTGATCGTCGTTCATCCCAACGCTGTCGTGCCCGAGGAAAGTCCATGAGTTCGCCCCTGCTCGCCCTGTCGCCGCTCGACGGCCGCTATGCCGCAAAGACCGAAACGCTGCGCCCGATCTTCAGCGAATTCGGCCTGATGCACCGGCGCGTGCTGGTCGAATTGCGCTGGCTGCTCGCACTCGCGAATGAATCGAAGATTGGCGAAGTGCCGCAACTGTCGGACAGCGCACGCATTGAGTTGCTTGCGATCGGCGAGAACTTCTCGGAAGACGATGCCGCGCGCATCAAGGCGATCGAGCGCACCACCAATCACGACGTCAAGGCGGTCGAATACTTCATCAAGGAAAAAGTCGCCGCCAATATTGAACTGGCCGCGGTCAAGGAATTCATCCATTTCGCCTGTACAAGCGAGGACATCAACAACCTCGCCTACGCGCTGATGCTGCGCGATGCACGCGACGGCGTGTTGCTGCCGGCGCTCGATGGCGTGATTGCGACCTTGCGTGCGATGGCGCACACGCATGCGGCGCAACCAATGCTGTCGCGCACGCACGGCCAGACCGCCTCGCCGACCACGCTCGGCAAGGAAATCGCGAACGTGGTCGCGCGCCTCGAACGCCAGCGAAAACAGATCGCCGCCGTCGAACTCAGCGGCAAGATCAACGGCGCGGTCGGCAACTACAACGCGCATGTCATCGCCTATCCGGAAGTCGACTGGCCGGCGTTCTCGCAACGCTTCGTCGAAGGCCTTGGCCTGGTCTTCAATCCGTACACGACCCAGATCGAACCGCACGATTGCGTGGCCGAACTCGGCGATGCAATGCGTCGCGCGAACACAATCCTGATCGACTTCGCGCGTGACGTCTGGGGCTATATCTCGCTCGGCTATTTCCGTCAGGTGCTCAAAGCCGGCGAAGTCGGCTCGTCGACGATGCCACACAAGGTCAACCCGATCGACTTCGAAAACGCCGAAGGCAACTTCGGTCTCGCCAACGCGCTGTTCGAGCATTTCAGTGCCAAGCTGCCGATCAGCCGCTGGCAGCGCGACCTGACCGACTCGACCGTGCTGCGCGCACTCGGCACCGCATTTGGCCACACCCAGATCGCACTCGACGCGCTAACGCGCGGGCTCGGCAAACTCAGCGCAAATCCGGAACGTATCGCTGCCGATCTCGATGCGAGCTGGGAAGTCCTCGCCGAAGCGGTGCAAACCGTGATGCGCCGCCATGGCCTGCCAGAACCCTACGAACAACTCAAAGCGCTCACGCGCGGCCACGGCATCACGCGTGTGGCGCTACGCGAATTTGTAAACGGACTTGCGCTCCCGGACGATGCGAAGGAGCGCCTGCTGTCTCTGACGCCGGCTGGCTATATCGGCGTCGCCGACCGGCTGGCCGGCGGCATCTGACGCACAACGCATGAGCCCACATCCACATGCCATCGAAACATCAAGCAAACGCAACGTTGCGTCGAACTGAAGCCTCGCAACCGCGAATGGCGGGCGTGCCGCTTGAAGTGCGCGCGACGTCCAGGCAGCCGCTCGGCATGCCACCTGCAGTTTTCCTGCGCGATTACTGGCAGAAGCACCCGTTGCTGATTCGCAATGCGTTTGCGGATTTTTCCAATCCGGTCGCGCCCAACGACCTGGCCGGGCTCGCCTGTGAGAACCTCGCACTGGCGCGCATCGCGATCCATGAACCGAAGATCGACCGCTGGACCTTGCGCAACGGACCGTTCGCCGAAGACGACTTCGCCAAGCTGCCGAAGACGCACTGGACGCTGCTGGTGCAAGACGTCGACAAGTGGGATGCCGACGTCGCTGCGCTGCTCGCGCATTTCACGTTCCTGCCGAGTTGGCGTATCGACGACGTCATGGTCAGTTATGCCGAGGATGGTGGATCCGTTGGCGCTCACGTGGACCAATACGACGTATTCCTGCTGCAGGGCCTCGGTCGGCGGCATTGGCAGATCAGTACGGATCCGACTGCGCCGCTTGCGTTCCGCGACGATGCGGAACTGAAACTACTGTGTGCGTTCACGCCGACCGACGAGTGGATTCTCGAACCCGGTGACATACTGTACCTGCCGCCCGGCGTACCGCATCACGGCGTCGCCCTCGGCGAATGCATGACCTATTCGATCGGCACGCGTGCGCCGTCGCAGGCGGAACTGGTCGGCGATTTCTTCGATCACCTGGTTGAGGCGATGCCGGAGGAGGCACGCTACGTCGATGCCGACCTCAAGCCCGGAGGCGGCGATGGCGAGATCGATGACGCAGCGATCGCGCGGGTGATGCGCACCATGCCGTGGGTTCGCTTCGCCGCGCCGACAGAATCTCCGACCGCCGATTCACTGTCGATGTCTGCATTGCGCGCGTGGTTCGGTCGCTTCATCACGCGCTATCGCAGCGCACAGGTCGCAGCGCCTCCGCGCGCGCTAACGGGTGCGATGTTCGCGCGCGCGCTGGATCAGGGCGCGCGCCTGCAGCGCAATCCGTGGTCGCGGTTCGCGTGGATGCGCGCCGCGCGCGGCGCCACGTTGTTTGTCGCTGGCGAATGTCACGACTGCTCTCTGCGCTTCGCCCGATTGCTGTGCAAGGAAACCGCGTTCGCACCGATCGACACGCCGATGTCGGTAGCCGACGCGCGCGTGCTGCGGCGCTTGCTCGACGAAGGCCACTTCGCGATCGTCCGCTCGAGGAAGAGATGATTCCGGACGATTTCTACATCGAGCCGGCGTCGTGGCAAGTGGACCTGGCCGATCTGCGCGCGGTGCGTGAACAGGTGTTCCTGATCGAGCAAGCCATTCCGCCGGAAGATGAGTGGGATGCGCTCGACAAAAAATCGCGCCATGTACTCGCGCGCGACCGCGATGGCAAGCCGATCGGTACGGGCCGGCTGACGCCGCAGCACATGATCGGGCGCATGGCCGTGCTCGCGCCATGGCGCGGCAAGGGCGTAGGTGCGGCGATCGTGCGCCTGCTGCTCGAACAAGCGCGCGCATTGCATTACCCGGCGATCGAACTGCACGCGCAAAGCCACGCGCTGGCGTTTTATGCATCGCTGGGGTTCGACGCCTACGGCGAGGAATTCGACGAATGCGGCATCGCGCATCGGATGATGCGCATGCCACTGACGCCGATCGCGGGCCCCGATCCAGTGGTGCTCGCGCGGGCACCGGAGCCACGCATGCTGGTCGCTGACGACCGCGAACAGGCACTGGCGGCCGTCGCCACGCTGCTCGACGACACCCGCCACGAGATCGCGATCTACACGCGCGATCTGGACGCCGTACTCCTCGACGTGCCGGCAACGCTGGACGCACTCAAACGCATCGCGCTGTCCGGTCGTCGCGCACAGATCCGCATCCTCGTGCACGATGCACGCAAACCACTGGCGGATGGTCATCGCCTGATCGCGCTGGCGCAACGCCTGCCGAGCACGATCGAGATTCGTACCCCCGTCGATGAACGCGATCTGCAGTATCCTTCCGCGTTCCTCGTCAATGATCGACGCGGCTACCTGTTTCGCGTGCTGGGCAGCCGCATCGAGGGCGAGGGATCGACGTACGCACCGGGCAAGCACGCGCAACTGCGCGATTTCTTCGACCAGGTCTGGGAGCGCTCCGCACCGAGCGAAGAATTGCGACAACTGGCGTTTTGATGGACTGGAGTCCGCGCTGAACGCGCGCTTCGCGCGTACGAAAAGCAGCCGGACGACTTGATCCGGCGGCATTGCAGGTGCATCGTTCACGCATGCCAATCCATGAATACTTCCCGATCGACCCGCCCGGTTGCGCGTTGTGCTGCTACGGGTTCGAGTTGCTGCAAGGCCTGAGTGACGCGCCGCTGACACGCTGCACGGCCTGCGGCACACCGCTGCATCGCGTGATTGGCGGGACGCACGTCGCGACCGGTCATGCGCATGTGCTTCGCGAGAAAAATGTCGCCAAACAAGGCTTCACGAAATACAGGCGCGTGGGCAAGGGCAAGTACGAGAAGGTCGCCGGGAAAGGGCCGGATACGATCAGCGGCGACTGATCAATCGTCCATGCCGTCACGCGGAAGCCCCGCGAATCACGTCACCCATCCCGCTGATACCAACGCATTTTTCCTTCTGCGTCCGTGAACTGGCCGGCACGCTGTAATACCGCTGCAATATAAAAATCATCGTCCTGAAACCTCGAGAGTCTACAAAGCGCACCAGGCGGCCCGATGCCGCATTCGCTTTCCCACTCGTTTCGAGGAGTTCTGCGTGCTCACTTCGATCAAGACCCGCTTCGTCGCCTTCGGCCTCGCCGCCGTCATCGGCACGGCCGCATTCGGCACCACGTCCGCGCGTGCGGTCGACATTACCGGCGCCGGCGCCACATTCATTTATCCGATCCTGTCCAAGTGGTCGGACGCCTACAACAATGCGACCGGCAACAAGATCAACTATCAGTCGATTGGCTCCGGCGGCGGCATCGCCCAGATCAAAGCCGGCACGGTCGTGTTCGGCTCGTCCGACAAGCCGCTCGATCCGAAGGAACTCGCCGACGCTGGACTGGCCCAGTTCCCGTCGGTAATCGGCGGTGTCGTGCCGGTCATCAACGTCGAGGGCGTCGAAGCCGGCAAGATCCATTTCACCGGCCCGCTGCTCGCCGACATCTACCAGGGCAAGATCACCAAGTG